>BQJX01000544.1 GCA_021604925.1 Gemmatimonadota bacterium | reverse complement strand
GGCCCGACGGCGGCTGGAGGCGGACGGGAATGACCGTGGGGGGTCGATCGCGGCTGGACGCGGACGGGAATGACCGTGGGTGGGGCCGATTCCCGGGTGGTGGGGCCGAAATCCGGTGACGGAGGAAACGAAACCGGGCTCGATCCCGTCCTACGGGTGGGCGCGTGCACCCCCCGGCGGTTCTCCCGGCGGCACTGGAGCGGAAGGATCGGGCACTCGGCCGCCCAAAACGCAATCAACGTGGGGCGGGATGTAAAAATGCCGCAAACACCGCAAGAGCCGGCAAGGTCGATGATTCTCACCCCCTTGCGGGAACTCCGGTTCCCTCGCCAGAGTAGACCACGGTGTCGCCACCGTTGCATGGACACATTCCCCAACACCGGCTTGCCGGTGCGTCCACGTCCCGTCAACTGGCACCCATGGCTTCGAAGCCGTCGAACCACCGCGTGGCCCCCATCTCCGGGTGTCGGCGTTCTTTGCCGACCGTCGGGTGTGGGTGGCTTCGAACGAGACTGGAATTGCCATGCCCCCTGACTCAATGAAGATTCTCGTGGTCGAGGACGAACCCGGACTCCAGAAGGCGCTGGTGGATCTGCTGGGCGGTGCCGGACACGCAGTGACGGCCGTCGGTGACGGCGAGTCCGCGCTCCGCGTGGGGCTCCAGGACGATCTCGACATGGTCCTCCTGGACCTCATGCTGCCCCGCGTGGATGGCATCGAAGTGTGTCGCGCCCTGCGCAAGGTGAAGCCGGCGCTGCCCATCCTGATGCTGACCGCCAAGGGTGCCGAAGAGGACAAGGTGCTCGGCCTGACGGTCGGCGCGGATGACTACGTGACCAAGCCGTTCGGCGCCCAGGAGCTGCTGGCGCGGGTCGTCGCGCTGGCGCGTCGATCGCAGACGTCCTCCGCGCGGCCCGAGGCCATCGACTCGGACGGCTGCCATCTGGACCTGGGCCGGTGCGTGGCCCGCCGGAACGGTGCCGCCATCCACCTCACGCAAAGGGAAGTCGGAATCCTCCGCTGGCTGTACAATCACCGCCTGCGGGCAGTTTCGCGAGCGGAACTGCTGGAGGAAGTGTGGGGTGTACCCGGCGACCTGCAGACGCGGACCGTGGACATGACGATCTCGAACCTGAGACACAAGATCGAAGTGGACCCCGCCAGGCCGCGCATCGTGACCACGATCAAGGGCATCGGGTACGCCTGGGGACGGACCGAGTAGCCTTCTCGACGGACCGAGTAGCCTTCTCCCGGCGTCCCGTGCTTCCGCCGCACCTCCCCGCCTCGTTCCGGACCCACCGGGAGTAGACATGCGCGGCAAGCATCGGCAGACGTGGACGGCCGGCCTCCTCACCGCGCTGCTGGTGGCGGTGCCCTGCGCCGCGTGGTGGGCGGCCGGGACCCGGGCCGTGGAACGGGACGCCCAGTCCCTGGTGGAATCCGCGGAAACCGGGGCGGCGCGACAGGCCGTCCGCCTGGCCGAGCGCCTGCACGGCCGCCTGGACGGTGTGCTCCAGCACGAATCCGGACGACCCTTCTTCGAATACGCGCGACGCTACCAGGATCCGCAGCTGTCGTGCGACTGCGCTACCTGGGTGGAGTCGCCGCTGGCGCGCGGCCCGGCGGATCCGCTGCTGTGGGCGCACTTCGAGATCAACCGACAAGGCATTTTGTCGGTTCCTTCCGTCCCGGCGGAAACGGGCGAAGACGCAGGGCTGGGCCCCGTGGCGATCGCCCAGGGGGAGGCGGCCGAGACCCTCCGGCAGTCGGTCGGCGCGCTCGCGAGAGCGGCCTGGGCGGGCGGACGCCGCGGCGACGACGGGATTCCCCAGCCCACCGAGGCGCGCGCGGATGCCGTTCTGGTGTCGTTCGGGGACGAGAGCGCTCTCGTGGATCCGTTCCGCTGGCACACCGTGGAGATCGGCGGGGCCCCTCGGCTGGTGGCGCTGCGGACGGTCAAGGCATCGTCCGGCAGCCGGATCCAGGGATTCGTGATCTCGGAGGACGCGGTGGTGGCCACGCTGCCGGCGGAGCCGTATCCGGCCCAGTTCCGCCCGAGCGGTGCCGGCTTGAACGGGACCAGCGCACCCCTGGGACTGGCCGGCGCGGACTGGGAACTCTCACTGGAGACCGGCCAGGTGCTGGTGGAGGCGAGCCTGCAGGCGAGTCAGCTGCGCCGCGGGTTTCTTCGGCGATTCCTGGGCGGCACCGCTGCCGCCGTGCTGTCCGCCTTTTTTCTGGTGGGACTCGTGGCGCAGTCGGAGCGGACCGCGGGCGAACGGTCGAGGTTCGCCGCCTCGGCAGCGCACGAACTCCGCACGCCGCTGGCCGGCATTCGACTGTACGGCGAGATGCTCGCGGACGGGCTCGGCGACCCCACGCGTCAGCAGGAGTATGCGCGACAGGTCGCGTCGGAGGCGGACCGCCTGGGGCGCGTGGTCTCCAACGTGCTGGGGTACTCCAATCTGGAACGCGGCCGCCTTGCGGTGAAGCCGGAGCGCGGCGATCTGGTGGCCGTGGTGACCGACACGGTGGACCGCCTGCGAACAGCGGTGGAATCGCAGGGCGCCACGCTGCACCTGGAGGTGGCGGACGAGATTCCCGCGGCGCGCTTCGACGAGGACGCGGTGCGCCAGGCGTTGGCCAACCTGATCGACAACGCGGAACGCTACGCCCGGTCCGCCACCGATCGACGGATCGAAGTGGCGGTGGCGGCGGACGGCGCGCACGTCTGCGTGAGCGTGTCGGACCACGGACCGGGAATCGACCGGGCCCAGCGGAAGCGGCTGTTCCGCCCCTTCGACCGGGGGAGTGATCCGGACGCGCCGGGAGGACTGGGGCTGGGGTTGGCCATCGTGGCGCAGTTTGCGAAGTCGCAGGGCGGATCGATTCACTACGAGGAGTCGCGCGACGGCGGCTCGCGCTTCG
>BQJX01000543.1 GCA_021604925.1 Gemmatimonadota bacterium | reverse complement strand
GAGTGGGCCCGCCGCTCACACCCGCCCACGACGATCGCCGCCCCGGCCAGGAGCAGCGACGCGCCGAAGCTAGCCCACCGGAACGGGGGCCGCGCCGGCCAGCTGGGCCTGCACCGTGGCCAGGTCCTGCTCCTCGATGAGGAGTCGGTACCAGATCTCCGCGGTGCACAGGAGCCAGAGCCGCTGTCCATGGTCCCTCCGCTTTTCCAGATGTTCGGTCAGGAGCGTCTCGATTCCGGCGGCGTCCAGGTAGCCGTCGCGAACCAGGCTCGCGTCGCGCAGGAGCACATCGTGCATGCGCTGGAACTCGTCCGCCAGCAGATACGTGAGCGGCGACGAGAAGCCCTGCTTCTTGCGGTTCAGGATCTCCGGGGGAACGTAGCGCTCGGCCAATCGCTTCTCGATCCAGCGCAGCTCCCGCCCCCGGACCTTCAGGTCCGGCCGCAGCGACGCGCAGAACTCGGCCAGTTCGTGATCCAGGAACGGACAGCGCGCTTCCAGTCCGTGCGCCATGGTCATCCGGTCCAGGATCATCACGGGATGATCCGGCATGCGCACGCGACTGTCCGAGTGCAGCATCCGATCCACGGCTTCCTTCGCATTGTCCGCGTCGAAGTAGTACTTGATGGTGTACTCGGGGTCGAACGACGCAGCCCGCCGCTGGAAGGCATCCGAACACACCAGCGAGCGCCACGGCTCGGAGAAGTAGAAGTAGCCCAGGCTCCTGGCGTAGCGCTCGCCGCCTTCGTGGAACGACATGCTCTGCATCCACTTCAGCTTGTGCCCCACGCTCCGGTACCAGTTCCCCCCGGACAGCCGATCGATGATGGGGCCCATCACGCTGCGCCGGAAGAACTCCGGGATCATGGCGTAGTAGTTGACGGTGACGTTGCCGTAGTAGCGATCGTAGCCGCCGAAGAGTTCGTCGCCGCCGTCGCCGCCCAGCACCACCTTCACTTCCTTGCGCGTCATCTCGGCCAGGTGGTAGAGGCACAGCGCCAACGGATCCGACGGCTCGTCCAGCTTCTCCACCACCTCGGGCAGCGTGCGCACGAACGACGGCCGGATCTCGATGCGGTGCTTCTCCGTGCCGTAGCGATCGGACACGAGATCCGCGTAGGGTGCCTCGGAGTAGTCGCCGTAGCGGATGTCCCCGGTGAACGTCTTGAACGGGCCCTTCGTGATGCCGGCCATCATGCCCACGATGATGCTGGAGTCGAAGCCGCCGCTCAGGAACGCGCCCACCGGCACGTCGCTCACCAGGTGGTAGCGAACGGACTCCTGTACCTTGGCGTCCAGCTCATCCAGCAGTTCGGCATCGCTCCCGTTCCGCTTGGGCTCGAAGTTCAGCTGCCAGAACGGCTCCACCCGCACCTGCCCGTTCTCGAACACGAGAAGATGCCCCGGCGGCAGCTTGCGGATCCGCCGGAACATGGATCGCGGCGGCGTGATCACGCGGATGGTCAGGTACTCCCACAGCGCTTCCTCGTCCAACTCGCGCAGCGACGGGTCCAGCGCCAGCAGTCCCTTGATCTCGGAAGCGAACGCGAACCGGCCGCCGTCGTGCACGTAGTAGAGCGGCTTCTGCCCCAGGTGATCGCGCGCCACCATCAGCTTGCGGCGCTTCGCGTCCCAGATCGCGAACCCGAACATGCCGCGCAGCCGGGTCACGACCTTCTCGCCGAGCTCCTCGTAGAGATGGACGATCATCTCGGTGTCGCAACTCGTCCGCACGTCGTGGGTGTCGGGGAGCGTCTTGCGCAGCTCCTTGTAGTTGTAGATCTCGCCGTTGAACGTGATGTGGACGCTGTCGTCCTCGTTCGACATCGGCTGGTGGCCGTCCTCCAGCCCGATGATCGACAGCCGCCGATGCCCCAGCCCCACGCCGCCGTCGATCCAGGCGCCCTGGTCGTCCGGCCCGCGGTGGGCCAGCGCATCCGTCATGCGCCGCAGGTCTTCGGCCCGCACCGGCTTCCCATCCACGATTCCCGCAATTCCACACATGGTGACTACCCTCTCCCGGAAGCGGACGCGGAGGCCGCCGACGCAGGCGGCTTGTCGGAGCCGCGCCCCTTGCGAGCCGCGGGATCCATCAGATAGAAGATCCCGCCCGGCAGCACCGCCACCAGGAAGAGCACGTGGTTCGTCAGTCCGATCGAAAAGCCCACGCTCTCGGAAATCCCGACCAGCGCCAGGAAGTACACGAAGAGGCCCTCCCGGATGCCGAACCCGTCAAACGAGATGGGGATCCGGATCAGCACGAGCTCCAGCGGAACGATCACGAAGAAGTAGGTCAGCGACACCGGCGCATGCAACGCCACGGCCACGATCCAGGCGCGGACGATGGGCAACGCGTTCTCCAGCAACGTGAGCACGAAGAACGCCGCCAGCGTGCCCCGGTGGCTTCGGTACTCGCGGTACGACCGGTAGATCCTGCCCAGCGTTCCCGCGAACTTCCCGATGAAGCGGACCCCGGCCAGGCGCCCGGTCATGGCCAGCACCATCTTCTCGCAGGCCGCCGTGAACGAAAACGCGAACGCGCCGAACGCCAGGACGGCGGCACCGATCACGATCCCCAACAGCTGGCCGAGGTCGGTCTCCCCCGACTGCACCATCACCGGGAACAGGGCGGCGGCCACCACCCCGAACACCGCCAGCGCCACCAACCCCAGCAGCCGCTCCACCAGGATCGACGACACCACGTCCGGGAGCCGCGACTCGCTCCGCGTGACGAGCCACGCGCGCACCACGTCGCCACCGACCGTGGGCGGCAGGAACAGCCCCAGGAACGTGGATGTGTAGTAGATCCGGGTGGCCCGCAGCCAGGAGATGCGAAGGCCCCGCACGGCCAGCAGCAGGTTCCACTTCACCGCCATCAGCACGCGATTCAGCGTGACCAGGACCAGCGCCAGGAGCATGAGCCCCACGTCGGCGCC
>BQJX01000542.1 GCA_021604925.1 Gemmatimonadota bacterium | reverse complement strand
AATCCCCGCGGCCAGGAGCACGGCGCCCGTCACCGGGGACACCCAGGCCCAGGCGTCGGCCCCCCAGGTCCGCCCCCCGGTGCGGAACAGCCCCACGCCGAGAATCCCCAGCGTGATCGCGTACATGGCCCACGGAGCGCGGGCCGGATCTGTCTTCAGGGGAGACCTCCCGGCATGGAATCCACGGGAGCATCATACCGAGGAACCCCGCGGGGTGCCTTCCTCGTCTGCCGTCTCGATCCGTGGTAGATTCATCCTGCGGACTCGGCGCGATCGGCGCCAGGTTCCGCTTGGCCCCGGATCCACGAGGAGTGCGCATGCCCGTTGCCGTGGAGGAATTGCTTTCGTTCTTCGATGAGGCGCGCTTCGTTCCCTCTCTTCGCGCCCGCACCAAGGCCGGGGTCCTCAAGGAACTCGCCAACGCTCTCTCGAACGATGAAGAGATCCGACATCCGGACGTTCTGCAGGAAGCGCTCGAAGCGAGAGAGAAGCTGGGCTCCACGGGGATCGGCAAGGACGTCGCCATCCCGCACAGCCGCACGCTGTCCGTGCCCAAGCTCAAGGCCCTGGTCGCCCGCTCCAAGAAGGGGATCGACTGGGGATCCGCGGACGGCAAGCCGGTAAAGCTGTTCTTCGTGGTGGTGGCACCCCCGCAGGAGCGAACCAACCAGTACCTCCCGTTGCTGGGTGCCCTGGTGAGCGGCATGCAGCTGAAACCGAACCGCGAGGCCGTGGCCACCGCGAAGAACTGGGAGGGCGTGATCACCGCGCTCGAGAGTGCGTTCCGTGGCTAAGGTCACCCAGAAGCTGGCAGCCCTCCAGGACATCGATCTCCTGATCAGCGAACGCAAGGCCGAGGAGGACCTGGGCTTTTCGACCGCCGGTCTCGAGAACCTGGAAGAGGCCCGCGCCAAGCTGGCCGGCGAAGTGGATGGCCGCTTCCTCCGAATGTACGAACGCCTCAGCAAGCGCTACGACCGCGCCATCGTTCCGGTGGTGGGCCACCGCTGCCTGGGATGTTCGCTGGTCGTGCCCACCTCCAAGCGCAAGTCGGGCGAGGATCGCGCCACCGGGGCGCTGGTCACGTGCGAGAGCTGCGGCCGGATCCTGTTCTTCGTCTAGTCGCGGGCGCAGCCCACGGCACCACCCGGAGCGGGCCATGACCGCGACCAGCTTCGACGCCTTCGAGTCCAAGATGAGCGCGGCCGATCTGCCGCCGCTGGCCATCCGCACGTTCCGCCACTACCTGGAGCAGCTGGAAGCGGGGAACCGCGGCACGTTGTCGCGCGCCGACATCGAACCGGTGGACTCCGTACCGGACGCGGAGCAGCTGACCGGCACGCGGGAGCGCGGACGGGAGGCGCTGGCGCGCACCGTGGTGGTGAAGTTGAACGGCGGCCTGGGCACCAGCATGGGGCTCACGCGCGCCAAGTCGCTGTTGCCGGTCAAGCAGGGTCTCTCGTTCCTGGACATCATCGCGCGGCAGGTCCTGCACCACCGACGCACGCACGGCGTGGAACTCCCGCTGGTGTTCATGAACAGCTTCCGCACGCGCGACGATACGCTCCGCGTCCTGGCCAACTACGAAGAGCTGGCCGGCCCCATCGCGGCAGACTTCCTGCAGCACAAGGTTCCCAAGATCCTGTCGGAGGATCTCTCCGTGGCCCGGTGGGCGCACGCGCCGGAACACGAGTGGTGCCCCCCCGGACACGGGGACATCTACACCGCGCTCGTCACTTCCGGGTTGCTGGAACAGCTGCTGGCGGCCGGGTTCGAGTACGCCTTCGTCTCCAACTCGGACAACCTGGGCGCGGTTCTGGATCTCGACATCCTGGGAATGTTCGCCGAAGAGGAGCTGCCGTTCCTCATGGAGGTGGCCGACCGCACGGAGGCCGACAAGAAGGGTGGCCATCTCGCGCGGCTCCAGTCCGGCGGACTCACCCTGCGCGAGGTGGCCCAGTGCCCGCCCGACGAGATGGAGTCGTTCCAGGACACGTCGCTCTTCCGCTACTTCAATACGAACACCCTGTGGGTGAACCTGCGCACACTGGACCGCGTGATGAAGGAACGGGAGCACGTGCTGGGACTCCCGCTCATCGTGAACGAAAAGCCGATCGACCCGACCGATGAGACGTCGCCGCGCGTGTTCCAACTGGAGACCGCCATGGGTGCGGCGATCTCCGTCTTCGAAGGCGCGGCGGCCATCCGCGTTCCGCGCGAACGCTTCCTCCCGGTGAAGACCACGAACGACCTTCTCGCGCTCTGGTCCGATGTCTACATCATGGACGAGGAGCACCGCGTGGTGCCCGCTCCATCCCGCGCGGTGGGCGACCTGGTCATCGACCTGGACCCCCGCTTCTACAAGCGGATCGATCAGCTGCAGATCCGCTTCCCCAAGGGAGCTCCGTCGCTCATGAACTGCCGGCGCCTGCAGATCCACGGCGACATCCGCTTTGGCATGCACTGCGTGTTCCTGGGCGAGGTGGCCCTGCGGCATGAGCTCCCGGAACCACGCGTGGTCCCCGATGGCGAGGTCTTCGGCTGAACGCCCGCACCCCTCCGCCGCTCCGCGCCCGTCGGCGACTCACCCTGCTCGGCCTCGGTCTGATCCCGCCCGTGGCCACGGCTCTCCTGCAACTCTCGCCCGGGTTCACCGAGCAGATCTGGGGCGGCTGGGCCGGTCCGTTCATCACCTGGGCGCTGTCCCGGATCACCGGCATCCTTCCGTTCTCGACGATCGAACTCCTGTTCGCGGCGTGGTTCACGTGGCGGGCGATCACCACGGGGCGCGGCCTGGCGCAGGCGCGCTCCGGTCGTCGTTCGTGGCGCCACGCTTGGCTTGCGTTTGCCCTGGTGCTCGGGCAGGACCTCGGCGTGGGGCTCGGCGTGTTCTACCTGGCGTGGGGACTCAACTACGCCCGGCCCGATCTGGAAGC
>BQJX01000541.1 GCA_021604925.1 Gemmatimonadota bacterium | reverse complement strand
CCCCACTCCGGTCCCGCCTGCATCGATCTCCGGAGGAGAGCCCGCCGCATGCCGCACCCCCTGATCTCCTCCCCCGCCGGCGTGCTGGCGGTCCTGGCCGGAATCGCGTCCACCTTCTTCTGGCTGGAACGCAAGACCGGCTGGAAGCTGTTCCACTTCTTTCCGCCGCTCCTGTTCATCTACCTGTTGCCGGTGGCGTTCTCGAACACCGGCGTGATTCCCACCCAGTCGCCCGTGTACGATTTCATGGGCTCGAACCTGCTGCCCTTCTTCCTCACGATCATGCTGCTCGAAGTGAACCTCCTGGCCACGGTGCGGGTCATGGGCAAGGGACTGTTCGTGATGCTGCTGGGCACGTTGGGCGTGGTGGTGGGCGCGCCGATCGCCTTCTTCATTGTGAAGTCGGGTCTGGACCCCGGCGCGTGGAAAGGGTTCGGCGCGCTGGCCGGCAGCTGGATCGGCGGCACCGGGAACATGCTGTCCGTGGCGCAGATGGTGGAACTGGACGACGACTCGATCCAGTACGGCTACGCCGTCATCGCGGACAACGCCGTGTACCTGATCTGGTTGCCCATCATGCTGGGGTCCAAGGCGTTCGCGGACCGGTTCCACCGGTTCACGCGCGTCTCCCCGGATCGACTGGACCTGATGGAGAAGGCGGCCAAGGAACTCACGGCGGAAAAGGGACCGATGGCGATGCGCCATCTGCTCTATCTCATCTTCATCGGGTTCGTGGTGACCGCGGCGGCCACCCGGCTGGCGGACTGGATTCCGGCGCTGCCGCTCGGGGCGGAGCAGCCGCTCTTCACCAGCAGCACGTATCGGGTGCTGCTCGTCACGGCGATGGGAATCGCGCTTTCGTTCACACGGGCCAGTCGCATTCCCGGCTCCCACGCGCTGGCCATGGCGCTGGTCTACCTGTTCGTGGCGCGCATGGGCGCCCGCGCGGACCTGTCCAGCGTGACCGGCTCCGTGCTCTGGTTCCTGCTGGGCGCGTACATCTGGATCTTCATTCACGGGATCTTCCTGGTGTTCGCCGCCCGCCTCTTCCGGGTGGACGTGCACACCGCCGCCATCGCTTCGGCCGCCAATATCGGCGGTGCGGCCTCGGCCCCGATCGTGGCGGCCTACCACCGACCGGCCCTCGTCCCCGTCTCCATCCTGATGGCCATGGTGGGGTACGCCATCGGGAATCCCGCGGCGTTCCTGGCGGCGCTGCTCTGTCGCTGGGTGGGCTAGCCCGCAGACGCGAGATGGGCCATTTCCGGGCCCAACCACGTGCCGCCGTCTGCCGGACCGTGACGATCCACGGTATGCTGCGCCGATGATCTTCACCGGTCCTTCCAAACGCGCCGCCGCGCATCTGGCCTCGCCCACGCGCACCAGCCCCGCCGAGCCGTTCACGCCGGAGCTGGAAAAGGAACTCGTGCGCGAGGTCCTGGCCATGGGCCTCCCCTCGATGGCCGGCTTCCTGCTCATCACGATCTACGATCTTGTGGACATCTTCTGGCTCGCCCGACTCGGCGAGGCGCCCGTCGCGGCCGTCACGGCGCTGTCGGCGTACCTGTGGGTGCTCTCGTTCCCGAACATGATCGTGGGTTCGGGCAGCGTGGCGTTCATCAGCCGACGCTACGGTGCGGGGAACGGGCCGGGCACCGAGATCTCGATCAAGAACACGTTCCTGTTGAAGATGCTGGTCGGCGTGGTCGCCGGAATCGTGGGGCTTCTCACCACCCGGGCCGCGCTGCAGCTCATGGGAGCCGCGCCGGACGTGGTGGAGCTTGGCGTCCGCTACGGATACGCACAGTGGTTCGCGCTGGGCGCGGCCCTTGTGAGCTTCTCCGTCTATACGGCGATGCGCGGCATCGGGCGGCCGATGCTGGGAATGTGGATCAGCTTTGCGGGGACGCTCATCAACCTGATCCTCGATCCGCTGCTGATCTTCGGAATCGGGCCGTTTCCCGAGTTCGGAATCGCGGGAGCGTCCATCGCGTCGGCGTGCGGCTTCTTCACCGTTTCCATCTGGGGGATCTTCGCGCTCGCGTCGCCCGGATCGAACGTGCGCGTCCACTGGTGGCGCCGGCCGTTCTACGATCTCGCGGAGATGAAGGCGATGCTGCGGATCGGCGCGCCGTCCGGCCTGTCCTCGCTGAGCGTTGCCGTCTCCGGGATGGTCGTGGTGAAGCTGGTGGCGATCTACGGCACCGGCCCGGTGGCTCTCTTCGGGATGGCTCAGAAGGTCCTTCGCTTCGGGCGAATGCTGCTGGGCGGACTGAGTCTGGGATCGAGCGCGCTGATCGGACAGTACCTGGGCGGCGGCCGACTGGAGCGGGCCTGGCTCACGGCGGTGGTCTCCACGCGGCTCGGCACCGGAACGCTGCTTGTCTTCTCGCTGATCGTGGCGGCAGGGGCGCCGTGGATCGTGGCCTTCTTCTTTCCCGATTCGGAGATCGCCGCCAGCGGGGTCCTGTACCTGCGACTCATGGCGATCGGCCTTCCGTTCGCGGGCATCACGGGCGCCGGCGAGAGTGCGTTCTCGGGCGCGGGGTTGAATCGACCGGCGATGTTCGTGCAGCTCGTGATGGCGTGGGGGCTCACCGTGCCGGCGATGCTGATTCTCGGCCCGGGTCTGGGCGGGGGCGCGCCGGGCACGGTCTCGGGGCTGGCGGTGGGAGAGATCCTGGGTGCACTCGTGGCCTGGGCCGTCGTTCGACGGGGTGCCTGGCTCGCCCATCAGCTCTAGCGGCTCTGCAAGCTCCGACCGGGTGCCTGGCTCGCCGATCCGCTCCCGCGTCTTTGAAAGATCTGCGGCGGACCGGAATCCTTTTCAAGAATCCCCCGGATCGACGCGCATCGGCCGTGCTGGGATCACGCCCGGGCCGCGCGCACCGGACGGCTGTTCCCCACTCAGAACACCCTCATCGCCACCCGGCGGCTTTCTTTGG
>BQJX01000540.1 GCA_021604925.1 Gemmatimonadota bacterium | reverse complement strand
GGAGCGGGCAGCTAGGCCGTTTGTAGCCAGAGGCTTAGCGGAGATACCCCAGCGCCCGGAGTCGCTCGATCTCCGCGTCTTCGATGGAGGGATCGGCCTCGTCCACGTCGCCCACGGCATTGCGGTCCACGCGCTCCCAGGTGGAGATCGGGCGAACCGGATTCTCCCGGGCAAACGCGGGATTCATCAGGTCCAGACGCGCGCGACCCTGCAGATCCGCCGCCACGGGAAGACCCAGGATCGCCGCCACGGTGGGTGCCACATCGTAGATGCCCATGCGTCCCCGGTCCGGACTGGGAGTCACCGGCCCGCCGGCCAGGATGGCGACTCCCCGCGGCGCCCGCGAATGAGCGAAGCGGTCCTCGAAGCCGTGATCGGAGACGAGCAGCACCACCGCGTCCTTCGGCACTTCGGCGAGCACCTCCCCCACGATCCGGTCCATGAACTCGTGGTAGCGCGTGATCGTGGGACGAAGGCGCAGCTCCGATCGCTTGAACCGATCCCCCTTGGCGCCGCGATACCTCCAGGTCAGATGATGCGTGAGGTCCACGGCGCGGAAGTAGGTCCCGAACAGGTCCCAGTCCTGATCGCGCGAGAGAAGATCCACCGTCACGTTGCGTGTGGTCAGATCGCGGGCCAGATTCAGCCGCATCTCGTCCACGAACGCCGCGTGCTCATCGACCCAGTCCTGTCGGCCCAGAACATCCAGACCCTCCGTGTCCACGAACTCCAGGACCTGCTCCACGGAGATGTCGTCTTCTGTCACGACCTGCTCCTGGAGCGGCTCGGACAGCGCCTCCGGAGAGACCAGTCCCGAGATCGGGGTACCGCCCGGCGACTGGAGGTGGAATCGGTCAGAGACGGTCACGCCGTTCAGCGGACGCGCCGGCCAGCTCACGTACCATTCGATCTGCGACGCGGAGAGCCCCGCCTCGCTCGCCACTTCCCATACGCTGGTGGCGTTGACCTGACCGCTGCGGTACGGCGCCAGCTTGAACAGGCGGGCCGCATCCATCGCCCGGAAGAGAACGCCGGTGGTCTTGGTCAGGAACGCGGTCCGTTCGATGGAGCGGTGCAGCATGGTGCCACCCGGCAGCCTGGTCTGCACCACGTCGTGGATGCCGTGCTGGAAGCGGTCCTTCCCCGTGGCCACGGAGGTCCAGATGACGGGAGAGAACGTGGGGCGAATCGTGTCGAGGGCGAACGTGCGGCCGCGGCTGGCCAACGCCGCCAGGTTCGGGAGGCGCCCGTCGGCGATCAACGGGTCCAGCACATCCCAGGTGGCGCCGTCGAATCCGAACACGAAGACGCGGGCTCCGGTGGCCCGGGCCTCCACCCGATCGCCGGCCACCCGCGGAGGGGTGGCCTCGCCGCTGCCCATCGGCTCTACCGTGGCCACGCGGAACACTCCCACCAGCACCACCAGGAACGCGATGGCCGTGGCTACCGTGCGGGCGTCATCTGGGCGCTTGCGCAGGCGACCCGCCACCAGAATGGCGACCAGGAACGGGATCACGCCCAGCCCCAGCGTGCCCAGCGTGCCGCCGAGATCGCGCGGCAGCGCGTAGTACCGTTCGCGGAAGAACGAAATCGCGTGCACGGAGAACAGGGTGGCGATGGGAATGAACGGCATCAGCGAACGGAAGCGCTGCCCGGTGCCGATGACCAGGAACGCGACCGATCCGGCCATGGCCACGGCGAAGTGCAGCGCGAAGAAGATCGCGGCCAGCGCGACGTGCGAAGCCTCCCACGGCAGCAGCTGGTTCCGATGCGCGAAGAACGCCATCTCCAGCAGCGCGTATCCGATGGCCGCCACCGCCGCGACCCGAACGCTGGATCGCATGGCTACACGTTGAACCGGAAGATAACGCAGTCGCCGTCCTGCACGACGTACTCCTTCCCTTCGAGGCGGTGCTTCCCACTCTCCTTGGCCGCGTTCCAGGAACCGCCTGCCTCGAACACGTCGAACGCCACGATCTCCGCGCGGATGAAGCCGCGGGCGATGTCGGAGTGGATCTTGCTGGCCGCTTCTACCGCATCCGAGTTGCGCGTGAGCGTCCAGGCCTTGCATTCGTCCTCGCCGAACGTGAAGAACGAGATCAGCGAGAGCGTATCGAACGCCGCGCGAATGACGCGATCGCGGCTCGGCTCGGTCAGGCCCAGATCCTCGAGGAACGCGCGGGCCTCTTCGTCGCTCATCTGGGCGATCTCCGCTTCGATCTGCGCCGCAACCGGCAGGTAGCCCATTCCCGCTTCCTCCGCCCACGCGCGCAGCTTGGCATCTCCGGTGCCGCCCAGCGGCTCGTCCTCGCCCACGTTGCCGATCAGGATCATCGGCTTGAGCGTGAGGAGTGCGTATCCGCGCAGCGCGTGCGCTTCTTCATCGTTCAGACCCAGGCGGCGGACCGGCATGCCCTCCTCCAGCGCCGCCTGCACGCGAAGCAGGAGCTCCTGCTCGGCGCCGAGCGCGCGCTTGTCCAGACCCTTCTTCAGGTCGGACTGGATCCGTTCCAGCCGCTTCTCCACCACCATGAGGTCCGCAAAGATCAGCTCGGTTTCGAGGTTGCCCGCGTCGCGAACGGGATCCACGGATCCATCGGGGTGGGGAGTGGCCGCGTCGTCGAAGACGCGCACCACGTGGAGCAGCGCTTCCACCGTGCGCAGATCCGCGATCAAGCCGGCGGAACCCTTCTCGGAAGAACCCGGCGTGATGCCGGGCACATCCAGGAAGTCCACGGACGCGGGCGACGTCTTCTTCGGATGGTAGTGGGACGCCAGCCAGGCGAGACGATCATCCGGCACGAGGGTGCGTCCGCGGTTCACTTCGGCGCGTCCGGAACCGAATCGTCCGGTCTCCGCCTTGCCGCGCGTCAACGCATTGAAAAGAGTGGACTTGCCGCATGACGGAAGTCCCACGATGCCGACCTTCATTCACGTCTCCGGGCTTC
>BQJX01000539.1 GCA_021604925.1 Gemmatimonadota bacterium | reverse complement strand
GCAATCGGAATCGCGTTCTCCATCTAGGAGCGGCCCTGCGCGAAGCGGGTACGGTACCACTCCCAGGTGCGGCGGAGTCCTTCGGACAGCGGCGTGGGCGGCGCGAATCCGACCACGCTCTTCAGCCGCGAGGCGTCCCCGATGTGGTGATCCACATCCGCCGTGCGCCGATCCTCGTCGATCCAGTGGCCATGGAAGCCCACCACGTCGCACAGCGTCTGAAGCAGTTCGACGATCGGCGTCTCCACTCCGGAGGCGATGTTCAGGTCCATCCCTCGCGCCTCGCGACACTCGGCCACGCGGATCAGGCCCTCGGCCACGTCCTCCACGTACACGAAGTCGCGGCCCTGCTTGCCGTCGCCGTGCAGGATGGGAGGCTCCCCTGCGTGCAGGCGCGCCAGCGTCTTGGGAATCACCCCGGCGTACGAGCCCGTGTTCTGCCGCGGGCCGTAGTTGTTGAACGGCCGGACAATCCGGATGTCGAGCTGGAACGATTGCACGTACGAAGTGAGCGCGAGATCCGCACCGGCCTTGCCGGCCGCGTACGGCGTGGTGGGGTTCCGCGGGTGCGCCTCGTCCATGGGGCGGGTCACCGCGGTGCCAAAGACTTCCGACGAACTCGTGTGGATGAGACGTTCGTAGTGCTTCTTCCGCAGCAGCTCCGCCAGCGTGAGCGCGATGTCCGTGTTGACGGAGTACGCGCCGCTGGGATTGTCGAAGGAGTACTCCAGCGCCTTGGTGGCCAGGTTGTACACGTCCTGCACTTCGTGACGTTCGATCAGCTCCCGCATGGCCGGAAGATCGGCGGCGTCCTCGTAGTGGATCGTGAGGTCGCCGTCCGCGGCCACGGCGTCCGCCAGATTCTCGCGCTTGCCGAGGAAGAAGTTGTCCACCACCAGGACGCGGTCGCCGCGGGCGATCAGGCGATCCACGAGATGGCTCCCGATGAAGCCGGCGCCGCCGGTGACGAGAGTGGAGCGTCCGGCCATGAAATCTCCTTCGGAAGGGGGCTGCGACCCTCCATCGTAGGCAGTCCGGTCCCGAAGGTCAATCGACGGCCGCCGCATATCGAGTGCCCCAAATGGAGTGCTGCCCTCTCCCGGAGACGGTCAGCGCCCCGCCGGCGGCTTCTCTCGCCCTGAATCCACCGGCACGGTTCTTGATGTTGTACGACGCATGAAGACTTCCAGCACGATCCTGGTGAGCACATTGGTTCTCCTGTCCGGCGCCGCGGCGGTCTGGTTCTTCGGGACCGGGCGAAGCGCGGCCCGGGGTGCGTCGTCGGACCCGGCGGCAGCGTCGGGCCCGGCAACGGCCGCAGCGGAAGAGGGCGACGGCGGGCCGGGCGGCGATGCGCCGAGCGGCGGCGATCCGGACGAAGCGGCGTCGGACGAGCCGGCGGTGCGCGCCCCGACCAAGCTTCCGGTGGAGGGTGTGGTGGTCACGCGGGCTCCGTTTGTCGTGTCGGTCCGGGCGACGGGGCGCGCGGAGGCGCATCGTCGCGCGGAGTTGGCCGTTCCGGTGTCCGGTCGCATCGACGCCGTGCACGTGAAGGTGGGCGATCGCGTGCGCGCCGGCCAGGCGCTGGTGGAGCTGGACGCGCGCGCGTACGAGATCGCGCGCAACGAGGCGGATGCGCGCGCGTCCATCGCCGAAGGGGACCTCCGGGTTCGACTGCTCTCGGACTCCACCGTTTCCGCGGACCGTCGGCGGCGCGCCGAGCACCAGAGCGGACTGACCCAGGCGCGGGAGGCGCGAGCCCGGGCCGAACTGGATCTGGAGGGAACGCGACTCGCCGCGCCGTTTGCGGGAGAGGTGGCCGAGGTCCGGGCTGTGACCGGTGCCTTGGCTCGCCGCGAGGAGGCGCTGATCACGCTGGTGGATCTGGACCCGATCCGCGTGCGCGCCGAGATCCTGGAGTCCGACTACGGGCAGATCCAACCCGGCGCGTCGGTGCGGGTTCGGTTCCCGGCCTATCCGGGGCAGACGTTCGAAGGCGAGCTGGAAGCGCTGGGCCCCGAGATCGACGCCGCGCGGGGAACCGGCACCGCGTTCGTGGCGCTCGCCAACGCGGACGGCAAGCTCAAGCCCGGCATGTACGCGGAACTCGAGATTGCGGGATCGGTGCACGCGGACCGCTTGTCCGTCCCGCGCGACGCGCTGCTCGAACGCGACCGTCGTCTGCTGGTGTTCCGCGCGTCCGCCGGCCGGGCGGAGTGGGAGTACGTGGAGACCGGACTGGAAACGCGGGGCCGCGTGGAGATCGTCTCGGGCCTGGCTCCCGGGGATACCGTGCTCGTGGACGGCCATCTCACCATTGCCCACGGTGCGCCGGTTCAGGTCACCCTTCGGCGAGACTAGACGTGCATCTCTCCGCCCACGCCGTGCGCCGCCCCATTGCCACGTCCATGCTGTTGCTGGCGGCGGTGATCCTGGGGGCGGTGGCGTTGCCCCGGCTGGAGGTCACGCTTCTTCCGGAAGCGCGGTCCGGCAGCCTGCTGGTGTGGATCCCGTATCCGGGTGCGGCGGTGGAGGCGGTGGAGGAAGCGGTTGCCCGCCCGTCCGAGGAAGCCATGCTGGGCGTGCCCGGAGTGCGGTCCGTGCGGACGCGCGTGGTCTCCGGGGGTGCGTCGTTTCGCGTGGAGTTGCATCCGGCCACGGATCCGGATCTCGTGGCGCTGGGACTGCGCGAGCGGCTGGACGGCGTGCGCTGGACGTTCCCGGAGGCGGTCGAACGCCCGCTCGTGCTCGGCGGCGCGGGCGAGGACACGCCCGTGCAGGTCCTGGCGCTTGCGGCCGACGACGTGGAGGTGGCGGCGGACTGGGCGGAGACCGTGCTGAAGCCTCGCCTGGAACAGGTGGAGGGCGTGGCGCGCGTGGAGGTCATCGGCGTGCCGGAGCCGGAAGTGCGCATCACACCGATTCCGGATCGCATGAACGTGACCGGCTACGGCGTC
>BQJX01000538.1 GCA_021604925.1 Gemmatimonadota bacterium | reverse complement strand
ATGATCATCGCGGCGATGCTCACGTCTCTCACGATCGCCCGCGAGTGGGAGAGGGGAACGATGGAGCAGCTCGCCGCGACGCCGGTTGCGCGGCTGGAGGTCGTGCTTGGAAAGCTCGTGCCCTACGTGGCGATCGGCCTCATCGACGTCGTGTTGAGCGCTGGACTCGGAGTCGTTCTGTTCGGGGTGCCGTTGCGGGGGAGCCCGTTCCTGTTGATGGCGCTCTCCTTCTTCTTTCTGATCGGGGCCCTGGGACTCGGCATGTTCATCTCGGCCATCGCGCGTTCGCAGCTCCTGGCCACGCAACTGGCGATGATCGTGACGTTCCTTCCCGCGTTCCTGCTCTCGGGTTTCATGTTCGCGGTGGAGGTGATGCCTCGCGGCCTGCAACTCGTCACCTATCTCATCCCGGCCCGCTACTTCCTCGTGGTGACACGGGGCATCTTCCTGAAGGGAGTCGGAGTGGAGGTCCTGCGGACCCAGGGGCTCCTGATGATCGCGTTCGCCCTGATCGGCGTTGCTCTCGCCACGGTGAACTTCCGAAAGGAACTGGAATGAACCCCCCGCGCGCCTTCGAGCGAGTCTACGAGATGGTGCGCAAGGAGTTTCTCCAGGTCCGTCGGGACCCCCGCTTGCGCGGAGTCATCCTCGTCGCTCCGGTGATTCAGCTCGTGGTGTTCGGGTATGCCGTGTCGACCGATGTCCGGATGACGGCGACCGTTGTCGTTGACCACGACCGGACCCGGGCGTCGCGCGAGTTGATCGAGGCGTTCACCTCGTCCGGATACTTCCACGTCGAGGAAAGGGCTCGCCGTCCCGCTGACATCATGAACGCCCTCGACGCCGGGGACGCAGTCCTGGGAATCGAGATCCCCGCCGGTTTCTCGTCCGATCTGGAGAGTGGGGTCGGCGCCGGCGTGCAACTGCTCTTCGACGGGACGAACTCGAACGTCGCCTCCATTGCCCAGGGGTACGCGGAGCGAATCGTGCAGGACTACGGCGCGAAGCGGGCGTCCATGACCGTTCCGCCCTCCATGGAGCTTCGCGAACGCGCATGGTTCAATCCGGACCTGGATAGCCGGGACTACAACGTGCCCGCGGTCATCGGGAGCATCATGCTGCTGGTGTGTCTGCTGCTCACGTCGCTCGCAGTCGTGCGGGAACGGGAGATCGGGACACTCGAGCAGCTCATGGTAAGCCCCCTGACGCCCTTCGAGCTGGTCGCGGGGAAGACGATCCCCTTTGCTCTCATCGGACTGGTCAATCTCGCGATCGTGGCTGCGGTCTCGATTCTCTGGTTCGATGTCCCGTTCCGCGGGAGCCTCGCCGTTCTGCTGTTCGGCAGCATCCTCTATTTGCTCTCGGCGCTGGGGATCGGGCTCTTCATCTCGACGATCTCGAGGACGCAGCAGGAAGCCTTCATGGGTAGTTTTCTCGTCTTCATGCCCGCGATCCTCCTGTCGGGGTTCATGTTTCCAGTGAGCAGCATGCCGACCATCTTCCAGTGGCTCACCCTCCTGAATCCGCTTAGGCACTACCTGGAGATCGTCCGCGGCGTGTTCCTCAAGGGAGCGGGGATCGAGCACCTCTGGACGCAGCACCTGGCACTGCTCGTGATGGGAGTCGTGATCCTGGCGGTTGCGGCCGGGCGGTTCCGGAAGAGAGTCGGGTAGGAGGGAAGTGACCGGGCGCCGCACGGATGGGCGCCGACTGACGAACGCGGCCGCTCCGTCATGGAGCGAGACCGAACGAAGGAGAAAAAAGATGCGACTTTCTCATGCGCTCCTCGTCACAACGGTACTGGGTGTGACCGTCACTCGGCCTGCCCTTGGGCAGGAAGCGCACGACCATCACGCTCACCACGGCGCGGGCCACGGGGAGGCCCCGCAGGACCTCGTTCTCCCCGATCACCTTCGACAGAAGCTCGTTCTCGAGATGCAGGCGATCTCCGGTGGGATGGGTGCGCTCCTCAACCACCTGGTTCGCGGCGAAGGGGACCAGGCAGTCCGCATCGCCGACCAGATCCGAGACACGTTTCTCCTGGAACAGGAGCTGTCTGGGGAAGAGCTCGCGGAACTCTCCAGTCTTCTGCCGGAGGGATTCATCAAGAAAGACCGGAGCTTCCACGACACGGCCAAGAAGCTGTCCACGGCCGCGGACTCGGCAGACTTCGCATCCGCGATTCAGCACTACGCGACGATGACCCGGGCATGTGTTTCCTGTCACGCTTCGTATGCCACCGACAGATTCCCCAGCCTCGCCGGCAGCCGTGAGCAGGAGGACGGCGCAGACGTGGAGACGAAGCAATGAGTGTCTTTCCCGGTGTCCGGCTCACGGTGATCTCTCTGGTCGCGATCGGGTTCGGCCTGCTGACCATCAAGGAAGGCGGCGCGGTCCTGATCGGTGATGCGGCGGCACGCGCGGCGGCGGGAGACTACGTGTCGTTCGTGCTTTGGTTCAACTTCCTGGCCGGCTTTGCATACGTCATTGCCGGCATTGGACTGGGGATGCAACAGCGCTGGGCCGCTTGGCTGGCCGTCATCATCGCCGTGGCGACCGCGCTCACGTTCGCCGCCTTCGGCGTCCACGTGTACGCTGGGGGTGCCTACGAGCAACGCACCGTGATCGCCCTGAGCCTGCGCACGCTGGCGTGGGTGTTGATCGCGGCGATCGCCGTGAACGCCCATCGACGACGGAACAACGACAACGCACGAGGGGGCGCGCCCGATGGCAAGGAAGCTCCGATCTGACATGAGTGTCCGCCTGGTGGCGCATGACCACCCTCAGGCACCACTGTCCGTTGAAGGATCTCGTTGCCGTTTCCAAGGTCTCCTGCCGATTCGAACAGCTGCTCATGGAGGAGTTGCTGGGGGAGGCCTTGATTCGGGAGACATTCATGCCGGATGGGAACCACTCGTGTGCCTACTCGATTGCGGGCGCGCCGCGGGAGCAGCAGCGT
>BQJX01000537.1 GCA_021604925.1 Gemmatimonadota bacterium | reverse complement strand
TGCGGCGGGCGAGCTTCTGCCGCGCCGCACACTCCTTCCGCTTCCGCATCACGGTCGCGTCGGCGGTGCCGTCCTGGATCCAGCCCGTCACGACCTCCGCGCACAACGGCGGCACCACCCACACGGTTGCCCACACGGACTGCACCACCCGCGCAATGGCGGCGGGCGGCGCGGCCAGGAACGCAATGCGAAGGCCGCCGGCCACCGACTTGGACGTCCCCGCGATGAAGAACGTCCGGTTCGGGGCCAGAGTGGCGATGGCCGGGGGAGCGTCGGCGACGAGTCGGCGATGAACGTCGTCCTCCACGATCCACAGATCGTGCTCCCGGGCGATCGCCACGATCTCACGACGCCGCGACTCCGACAGCGTGGTGGATGTGGGGTTCTGCAACGTGGGCGTCAGGTAGAGCGCCCGGGCCTTGCGCTGCCGGCAGATCGCGGCCAGCGCGTCGGGGCGAAGCCCGTGCTCGTCCATGGCCACGCCGACCAGTTTCAGATGCAGCAACTCCGCCACTCCCCGCACTCCGGGATACGTCAGTTGCTCGGTGAGGATCAGGTCCCCGGGCTGCGCCACCGAGGCCAGCGAAACGGTCAGCGCATGCTGGGCGCCGGCGCACACGACCACCGAATCCGCGCCGGCCGTGACCCCGAAGCGCTCCAGCCAGGCGACTCCGGCGCGACGATGGCGGCGCATTCCCTCGCTGGCTTGGTAGTGCAGCAGATCCGAAAGATCGGGCCGGGTGGCCAACTCGCGAAGCGCCGGGGCCAGGTCCGGTTCCTCCGAGTACAGCGGGTAGTTCAGACTCAGATCGATGAACTCCGGCTCCGCGTCGGCGGGAAGCCGAAGCGACGGTTCGATGGACGGCGCGGCCGCTTCCCGCACGAACGTCCCGCGACCGATCTCGCCCCGCACGAGCGACTGCCGCTCCGCTTCCGTGTACGCGCGCGTGACCGTGCCGACGGCGACCCCGAGGTTGTCGGCCAGCTCCCGCTGCGTGGGAAGTCGCTCCCCCGGCTGAAGCCGACCCGACTGGATGTCGCGCCGAATGGCCTTCACGATGGCGAGATAGAGCCGGTCCTGGCCGAGCTCCACCGACAGAAGAGGTGTGGTTGTCATAGAGACAATGATGCACTGGACATCGCATTGTGTCAATACTATGTTTATTGTCTCATGCCACTCGGGAGTTGCCCCATGGACAGTCGTCGCAGCGCGTTGGAGGCCGGAATCCGGGGGATGCTGCCCATCCTGCTCGGCGTGGTCCCCTTCGGGATGATCACCGGAACGGCCACCGTGGCCGTGGGGCTGTCGCCGCTGGCCGCCATCGGGATGTCGCTGTGCATCTTTGCCGGGATGGCGCAGCTGGCCACGGTGGAGCTTCTGGGCAAGAACGCTCCCTGGCTCGTGATCGTGGGTACGGCGCTGGTGGTGAACCTGCGCTTCGTGATGTACAGCGCTTCCCTGGCTCCGCACTTCGGAGGGCTGCCCTTCCGGTGGAAGGGGCCGCTGACCTACCTGCTGAGCGATCAGGCGTACGTGGTGGCCATCTCCCGCTTCGACGAGGTCGCCGACCCCGCCTTCCGCAAGTGGTTCTATCTGGGCGCCGCCGCCACCCTGTGGTCCGTCTGGCAGATGGCGTTCGCGGCCGGCGCGCTGGTCGGTGCCACGGTCCCTTCGTCGTGGTCGCTGGACTTCGCTGTTCCGCTCACCCTGCTGGCGCTGATGCCCGCGTCCATTCGCGACCGTGCCGCAATCATCACGGTGATCGCCACCGGCGTGGCCACCTGGTTCGCCCATGAGCTTCCGTTGAACCTCGGCACCATCGTGGCGGTGGCGGTGGGGATCGGCGCCGGCGCCCTGTATCTCCACTGGCGCGGCGAACCCGTGATGTCGGAGGGGACGGCATGAGTTTCCCGACCACGCTTCCGACCTGGGGAATCATCGTCGTGATCGGCGCGGGCACGTTTCTCCTGCGCCTCTCGTTCGTGCACTGGTGGGCGCACCGGAACGTCTCGCCCCGGCTCGTGCGTCTGCTCCGTCTCGTGCCCGCCGCCGTGCTGTGCGCGCTGGTGGTGCCGGCGGTCGCGTTCCGGGAGCTGCCACCGGACCTCGCCTCCGGCGGCGGAACGCTTGCCAATCCGCGTCTGCTGGCCGCGGTCATTGCCGCGCTGGTGGCGGCGGGAACGCGCAACGTCCTCGTCACCATCGCCGTGGGGATGCTGGCGCTGTGGGGGTTTCAACTCGTGCTGTAGGGAGGTCCCATGAACGTGACCCGAACGCCGCTCTTCCAGGTGGATGCCTTCACTTCCGAGCCGTTCGCCGGCAACCCCGCGGCCGTGTGCCTGCTACGGGAACCGCGCGACGCGGGCTGGATGCAGAAGGTGGCCGGCGAGATGAACCTCTCCGAGACCGCCTTCCTGGTCGCCAACGGGGATGGCTTCGACCTGCGATGGTTCACGCCCGCGCGGGAAGTTCCGCTCTGCGGTCATGCCACCCTGGCGAGCGCCCACACCCTCTGGGAGACGGGCATCCTGGCCGAAACCGACGTGGCCCGTTTCTTCTCCGCCAGCGGTGAGTTGCAGGCCCGGCTGGGGGACCACGGCATCGAGCTGAACTTCCCCGCCACTCCCACGGAACCGGGCGTGATCAGCGACGCCGTGCGGGCCGCGATTCCGGCAACTCCCGTGGACGTGCGCGTGGTCTCCAGGGATCTGGGCGAAGTGAACTACCTGCTCGAGCTCGAGTCGGAGCAGGCGGTGCGTGAACTCGCGCCCAATCTGGAGCCGCTGCGTGCCCCGGGATCCCCCGGCGTGATCGTGACGGCCCGCGCGGCGGACTACGACTTCGTCTCGCGCTACTTCGTTCCCTGGGCCGGCATTGACGAGGATCCCGTGACCGGATCGGCCCACACCGTGCTGGGACCGTACTGGGCGGACAAGCTCGGTCGGACCCGGCTGACCGGCTTCC
>BQJX01000536.1 GCA_021604925.1 Gemmatimonadota bacterium | reverse complement strand
ACCCCTGTCAGCTCGTCGATGTGCGGGCGCCGGCGCACCCGTTGTTGAAGGACAGCGACTCCAACCTGTGTGGAGTGTACTCGGAGGTGGGCGCCGGTCGGGTGGTGGCCCTGACCAGCGACCTCATCGGCTACGGACTCGAGTACTACCCGTCGAACCCGCTCCTCGCGAGCCGCATCTTCTCCTGGACTTCCCAGCCCGACTGGGTCGAGGTGGAGCCGACCACGGCGCTGGTCCCGGCCGGAGAGTCCGCGGAGGTGGTTCTCAACTTCGCCACGCCGGGGGTCAAGGAGGGTATCTACCGCGGAGACGTGTTCGTGCACCTGGACGGCCTGGGCCAAGCCGTGGACACGGTCGCCGTGAGCCTGACCGTCGGGAACCCGAACCTCGCCCTGGACGTGTCGACGTTGAGCTTCGGCGACGTCTACACCGATCACTCGGCCGCGCGGTCAGTCGCGGTGTCCAACCTGGGAAACCTTCCCCTGGTGATCCGGGAGATCTCCACGTCCAGCGGTGCGTTTACCACCAGCGACTCCGCCCTCACGTTGGCGCCGGGCGAGGGGGACACCCTTCTCGTGACGTTCCTGCCGATCGTGAACGGCCCGCACGAGGCCACCCTCCGCCTGCTCAGCAACGACCCGGATGAACCGGCGGTTGCGGTGAGCCTCGTCGCGAACGCTCTGCAAAGTGCAGCGCAGCTCGCGGTCAGCCCGGCTGCCATCGATTTCGGCGAGGTTCGGGTAGCCACCGCTGTGTCGGAATCGCTGCTCGTGGAGAACGTGGGGCAGGCACCTCTGGTCATCTCCGAGATCAGCGCGGGCGACCCGTCGATTTCGGTCGTTCCCAGCGTGCTGTCCATGGGGGAGGGCGGGCAGGCGTGGGTCGTGGTGGCGTTCCAGCCCACCGTGAGCGGTGTCGTGGCCGAGCCCATTGTCTTTCACAGCAACGATCCCGACGATCCGGCCCTGGAAGTTCCGCTTGCCGCCATCGTCCTGGATCCTCCGATCATGGAGGTCACTCCCAGCGAACTCTCCGCTGACCTTGTGTCCGGGGAGACATCCGTGGACAGCCTCCTGGTTCGCAATGTGGGCGAGGAATCACTTGAGTGGCAAGCCGTGATCGCGGACCGGAGACACGAGCGCGGCCCTCCGCAGAACCTGTCCGCCATCCGCATCCTCTTCGACCGTTCCAACGGGCAACCGCCGTCCGCACTCTGGAGCGATGTGATCTCCGATCTGGAGAATCGCGGGGCGGTGGTTTCCGAGAACACGACCTCGCTCGACGCCGACGTGCTGGCGTCCGCGGACGTTCTCTGGATCACCGACGGCAACGACTGGGGAACCAGCGAGGCCGATGCGGTGGCGACGTGGATGTCCCTGGGCGGTGCCGTCCTGATCGAAGGGGATCTCACCACAACGGCGTTCAACCGTATCCTCACCGCCATGGACGCCTCCTTCCGGTACCTGCGGGAAAACGGGGGAATCGGGATTTCCGGATTTGTGAACCCGCACTGGTGCACGGCCGGCGTGGACTCGATCGCCGCTGCCGGCGGCGCTCAACTCGTGACCGCCCCCGATTCGTACGTTCTGTTCGAAGATGTTCTCCACCTTCCCGGGGGTGTCGCCGAACGGATCGGCAAGGGGCGCCTGGTCGCTCTTTCGGAACAGCTGGGCTCCAACCTGCTGCTGGGAAACGCCGACAACCGACGCTTCGCTAACCGGGTGTTCGACTGGCTGGCGGGCGCCGTGGGGGTCGTGTTGACACCATCCGAGGGATCGGTGGCGCAGGCGGATTCCCAGCGCGTGATGGTCTCCCTGGAAACGCTCGGCCTCTCGAGTGGGCTGCATACCGTGGACGTCCTGTTTACGGGTGATGATCCGGTCAATCCCGAGTTCGTGGTCTCTGTCAATGTCCAGGTCTCCGGTTCCCCGGCGATTCACCTCTCGCCCGCGGTCCTCGACTTCGGCGATGTCTTTGCGGGTGGCCAGGTGGTGGAGTCGATGGGGGTCTTCAATCCGGGAACCGACACCCTGTTCGTGTCCTCCATCGTTTCCTCGTCTCCCGACTTCATCGTGGACGTGGCGCCGTTCCCCGTTCTCCCCAGCTCGTCGGTTCTGGTGGACGTGACGTTCGTGGCCGGCGCACCGGCTGCTTACGCCGGTGAACTCACCGTGACCAGCAACGATCCGATCACGCCGGTCCGCACGATCGCGCTGTCGGGGATCAGCGTGCTGGCTCCCGTGATCGAGGTGACTCCCTCGATGTTCAGCCCGGTGATTCCGGAGAGCACCGTGGCGCGCGACACGCTCCTCGTGGCGAATCACGGAGAGTCCACCCTGGACTGGCACGCCTCGTTCGAAGACGACGATCCGACGTCCGACACCACCGACCTCCTCGGGGTTCGAGTCCTGTGGGATCGGTCCCATGGCCAGACCGGCGTGGGGGGACGTTCCATCCTGTCCACGAATCTGGAGCTGCGCGGAGCGACGGTCTCGGTGTCGACTCACTCCCTGACGCGCGAGCACCTGGACGGGTTCGACGTGCTCTGGTCGGGGACCCTTTCCCTGGCGTGGTCCCCCGCCGAGTTGGCGGCCGTCGTTGAGTGGGTTCAGCGGGGCGGCGCTCTCCTGCTGGAGGGCACCTCCGACCTGACCGTGCAGGTCTACAACGAGGCGTTGAGCGCACTGGGTACCGGCATGGAGTTCACGCGTCTCGACGCGGAACCGGGGAACATCACGAACCTCGCTCCCCACTGGATCACCGAAACGGTGACCTCGGTCACGCTGCTGGGGAGCGGCGCCTTCCTTTCCGGCGTCACGGAGCCCGCCGTTCGAGTCTTTGACGATGTCTCTGGGCGGCCCATCGCCGGGGCGGCGGAAGTGGGAGAGGGGCGGGTGTTCGCCTGTCTGGCCGACCGCGTCTTCAGGAATGATCGGTCCGGTGCGGCTCGGCTCGGCGGGAGGGTC
>BQJX01000535.1 GCA_021604925.1 Gemmatimonadota bacterium | reverse complement strand
GCCCGGTGCAGTGGACGCGACTCGATTCGACGGACGACGGACTCGCCGATCGCGTGGCTCAGTTGCGCGCGAGTCTCGCCCGGCCGGGTCTGTGGGGCGCGGGCCAGGTGGCGGCGGCGCGGGCCGTGTACGAGCAACGCGTCGCGCCGATCGTGCGTCAGCTGGGCGAGATCACGGACCTGGTCGTGGTGCCCTCGGGAGCCATGGTGGGACTGCCGCTGGAGGTGCTTCCGGACGAAGCGGGCCGGCCGCTGGTGGACCGATTCCGAATCTCGTACGCCCCGTCGCCCACGCTCTTCGCCTGGACCCGGGCAGAGAGTTCGGAGCGGACCGCGTCGCCGACCGGAGTGCTCCTGGTCGGGGCCCCGGACTCCGCAGTTCCGCTTCCGGGTGCCCGAACGGAACTCGAGGCACTGGCGACCCGCTGGAGCCATGCGGACCTGATGCTCGGCGGTGACGCGACCGAGTCGCGCCTGACCGCGCTCGCCGAACAGGGCGCGTTGTCCCGCTACCGGATCCTGCACTTCGCCACGCACGCGCTCGTGGACGAGGAGGATCCCGAAGCATCCGCGCTCCAACTGGGTCCGGTCGAAGCGGCGCAGACGCTGGCGACGCTGACCGGGGGCGGGCGACTCTACGATGGCCGCGTCACGGCGGGCGAGATCGTGGCGGAGTGGCAGCTGGAGGCGGATCTGGTCGTGCTGAGCGCCTGTCGATCCGGACTCGGGCGACGCGTGGCGGGCGAAGGCTACGCGGGATTCTCGGGTGCGTTCCTGCAGGCCGGAGCCAGGAGCCTTCTCGCGAGCCTTTGGGGAGTGCCGGATCAGGCCACGGCACGTCTGATGGGTCGCTTCTACGAACTGTGGGACGACGCGGGGACCGGAACCGGGGCGCGCACCAAGGTGCAGGCCCTGGCGGAGGCCAAGCGCTGGCTCCGGAATTTCCAGGATGAGGATGGTTCGCGCCCCTGGGCCCATCCCTACTACTGGTCCGCGTTCGTCCTTTCGGGGGATCCGGGGTGACCCACGGACCTCCGGACGACGATGCGCTGATCGCGGGCTTTCTGGCCGGTGAGGCGCAGGCCCACGCCGTGCTGGACGACTGGATCACTCGCGTCGTCCACCACCGGGCGTGGCGGCTGCGCGCGGACACCGAGGATCTCGTTCAGGACGTGAAGTACCGCCTGGTGCGCACGTTGGGCGAGAACGGCTTCCAGGGACGCTCGTCCCTGAAGACGTTTGCGCAGTCGGTCGCCAAGAACGCCTGTCTGGATGCGCTTCGCCGCGCGCGAATTCGCACCACGGAGGAGCTTTCCGAGGAACCGCCGGCGCCTTCGAACGTCGACCCGGGGGAGGCCATGGATTCGCGCGCCGGTGTCCGGTTGGCCTTTGAAGTGTTGCAGCGGCTCCCGGCTCCCTGTCGCGACCTGCTGCGGAGGATTCTGGAGTTGGAACAGGACTACGAGTCGATCGCCGCGGAACTCGGGGTCGCGCGCGGGACCGTCAAATCACGGGCGGCGCGGTGCCGCGATCAGGCGGTTCGGTTGCGAACGCGACTCGAAGGAGGGAGGGCCCGTCATGGTCGCGAATGACCACCCAAGGGACGAAGCGCTGGTGGGGGCCGCCCTGGGTCGACTCGAGGGCGAGGCAGCGCGGGCCGTGGACGGTCACGCGGCCGAATGCCCGGAGTGCCGTGACCGACTCTCGTTGCTGAGGTCGCTACGGGCGGCATTCCTGGAGATGGGGGAGGCGCTCGTGTCGGAGCATCCCACGTCGAACCGCTTGGTGGCGTGGGTGGAGCGACCCGACGCGATCGAGGAGTCGGAGCGCCGGCGGTTGGAAGCGCATCTCACGCTGTGTGCGTCGTGTGAGGAGGACGTGGCCCGCGTGCGCGCGGTCGGCGCCGAACTGGGAACGGTCCCGGATCCGGCTCGAACCGCGCCCACCCGTGGTGGCGCGACCGCCGCACCCGGTACGGGTGAATGGCGTCGTCTGCTGAGACTCCTGCGGGCACCGGAACTGGTGCCGGCCTTTGCGGTGGCTGCGGTGCTGGTGATACCGGCGGCGCTGGGCGTACGGTCGTGGCTCGCGCCCGCGCCCGCGCCGGAGGCCACGTTCCGCGGCGTGGCTCCCCCCGTGGTGCTGACCCGCGAAGTGGAACGCGGCCCCGCACCGGCCACGGTGACAGCGGCACCGGACGCATCGATCACGTTGATGGTCTCGGTGGATGCGCGCGCCGCGAGCCAGGCGGTGGACGCGGAGATCCTGGACGCCGCGGGGAGCCCGCTGTGGTCCGTACGGGAACTCCCCGCGCTGGACGAGTTCGGATCCCGAATGATCCTGATCGATCCGGGCGCGCTGGCACCGGGGGATCACACGCTGGTCACCAGCGTGCGAAACGTGGCCACCGGGGACATCCTGTCCCGGACCCGCTGGCCGTTCCGGGTGGCGCCGGTCGAGTAGCCCGGGCTCACCTCGGCGGGTGTGTCCCCAGAGGTCGGCCGGCCTCCAGTTCGGTCCGGCACACTTCGCAGAAGCGGCTCTGCTTGAGATCCACCTCCTCCACGCTGCCCGAGAAGCGCATCACGCAGTCCGAGCTGCGACAGTGCACCAGCCCGAAGAGATGACCCACCTCGTGGAGTGCTTCGCGCTCGGCGCGCGCCTTCACCAACTCCGGGTCGTCGGGCAATCCGTAGAGCGCGGGCCGCAGACGATGCACGGACATCATTCCGGCGCGTCCGCGCAACTGGGTCTCGCCGAACACGAACGTGAACACCGCCGAATACAGATCCACATCGGCCACGCCGAAGACCGTGGTTCCCGACGCGCCGGCCAGCTCCTCGAGCTGCGGAAAGATCCGGCGGCAGTCGTACTGATCGCGGCGCGGGTCGTAGGCGACGGCGGGATCGAGGACCGCGTCGCCGGCCGCGCACCGACATCCGGTCGCACCCGTCAGGAACTCCGCGAGATCC
>BQJX01000534.1 GCA_021604925.1 Gemmatimonadota bacterium | reverse complement strand
GAGCCGATCCGCGCGCAGCTGACGCGCCAGCACGGAGGCCGCCTGATCCTTGTCGACCACGCCTTCCACTCCCCGAATGCGGCCGTTCCACTCGCGCACCACGGGAACTCCGCCACCGCCCGCCGCAATCACGACCACATTCTGATCCACGAGCGTCCGGATCGCTTCCCACTCCACGATCTCGGTGGCGCGCGGCGACGGCACCACGCGGCGACTGCGGCCGGCATCCTCGATGAACGTCCAGCCGTGTTCCCGGCGAAGCGTGTCCGCGCGCTCGGAGTCGTAGTAGGGACCGATGGGCTTGGTGGGGTTCGTGAAGCCCGGATCGTCGTTGGCCACCAGCGACTGCGACACCAGCGAGACCACGGTCCGCTCCACGTTCCTTGCGCGCAGCTCGTTGCCGAGCACCTGCTGGAGCATGTAGCCGATGCCGCCCTGCGAGTCCGCCCCGCAGACGTCCAGCGGCATGGGCGGGATCTCGTGGCGCGCCGCCTCTCCCCGCACCACGATGTTGCCCACGATCGGACCGTTGCCGTGCGACACCACCACGTGCTCGCCGGACGCGATCATGTCCGCCACGCCGGCCATGGCGGTGGTGGCGATCGCGATCTGTTCCTCGATCGTCCCGCGACCGGTCGCCGGGAGCAGGGCGTTGCCGCCGATAGTCACCACATTCATGAGTGAGGAACCGTTTCTGGTCAGGAGGTGGATTCGAGCGAGAACGTTTCCACGAGACCGCCCTGGAGGTTGTCGCCGACGGCCACGCGGTGAATGCGTGATCCACAGTTCGCCAGGACTTCCTCGGCGAAGTTCCGCGAGGGCTCGTGCTCGCCGCCCAGCGGGGTCTTGTTCACGTAGACCGAGACCTCCATGTCGCCCGGAATCTTGGGCAACAGGCCGCGCCGGTCCCCCAACAGCTGCGCCACGCGACCGGGCGTGAGGTGCTCTCCCCAGTCCAGGCCGAGCACCTCCTGCACGATCTCCGGACGATGACACGTCTCTTCGTTCACGGCGCAGTCCAGTCCGTCCGCCCCCACCACGACCACGCAGTGCGTGGCGCAGAGCGGGATGATGGGCTCGCCGATCCGGTGTCCCTTGACCGAGCGGCCGCGGCTGCCGTCGGCCTCCACGTAGACCATGTCCCACGTGAGCCGCGACAGAAGATCCCCCAGGTAGTCCGTGGGCAGGCCGATCAGCTTGTCGCGCATGACCTGGCGACCCAGGAACGCCGCGGGGATGCGCGGCTCCGCGCCTTCGCCCTCCAGCACCTTGTCGATCCAGCCCGATTCGGCCGTATGCGAACGGTGGCTCTTCCAGGTCTCGCCGCTGGCGTCGCGCTCGTCCCACAGCAGGACGTCGCGCACCTCCACGATCTCTTCCATCTTCATGCGAGCGGTCGTGGTGGCGAGCACACGGCAGCCGTCGCGGCTGCTCTCGCGAACCATCCGGAACAAGGTGCTCGTCTTTCCGCCGCCACCCACCAGCGCCACGATGGAGCCCCGGGGGATCCCGAGTGCCTCCACGAGCGTCAGATAATCACGAGTCACCATTTAGACCTTCTGCAGCAGAGTCTCGATGAGGCCCAGCGCCTTTTCGATGTTCTGCAGGGAGTTGGCGTACGAAAAGCGAAGGTAGCCTTCCCCCTCCGGTCCGAACGACGTGCCGGCCAGGGACGCCACGCCGGCCTCCTGGAGGAGACGGTCCTGCAGTTCCACCGAACGGAGCCCCAGTTCCTTCACGTTCGGGAACACATAGAACGCGCCCTTGGGCTTCACGCAGGAGATCCCGTCGATCGCGTTCAGGCCGTCCACGAAGAAGTCGCGGCGCTTGCGGAACTCCTGGACCATGGTGTCCACGTCGGTCTGGGGTCCGCGCAACGCCTCGATCCCCGCAATCTGCGTGAAACTGGCCGTGCACGAGTTGGAGTTCGTCATGAGACGCGAGATGTGCGGCTCCACGTCCTTGGGAAAGATCCCGTAGCCCAGCCGCCAACCGGTCATGGCGTACGTTTTCGAGAAGCCGTCCACCACGATGGTGCGGTCCAGCATGCCCGGGAACTGGGTGATCGACTCGTGCGGCTCCTCGTACGTGATCCGCGAGTAGATCTCGTCGGCGAGCACCCAGAAGTCCTTCCGCTCCGCGAGTTCCGCGATCTGCGCCAGCGTCTGCTTGGACAGCATGGACCCGCACGGATTGTGCGGCGAGTTGATGATCACCATCTTCGTCTTGTCGGTCACGCGCGCTTCCAGGTCCGCGATGTCGAACGCGAACTCCCGATCCTCGCGCAGCGGCAGCGGCACCGGCTTGGCCCCGAAGAAGGAGATCACCGACTCGTAGATCGGGAACCCGGGATCCGGATAGATGACCTCGTCGCCGGGATTCACGAGCGCCAGCACCGAGTAGAAGAGAATGGGCTTGGCGCCCGGCGTGATGACCACGTTCTCCGGCCCCACGGAAACCCCGCGGTCGGCGGAGAACGACTGGGCAATCGCCTCGCGGGCGGTGGGCTGTCCGGCCGACGGGCCGTAGTGGGTCCATCCGGCGCGCAGGGCGTCCACGCCGGCCTGAACCACGTTTGCCGGCGTGTCGAAGTCCGGCTCGCCGATCTCCAGATGGATGATGTCGCGACCCTTGGCCTCCAGCGCCTTGGCGCGGGCCAGGATTTCGAAGGCGGTTTCGGTCCCGAGACCGTGCATGCGCTGGGCGATCCGATCCATGGCGTCCTCACGGGTAAATTGGCGATCCGGTCCTCGCCGAGAACCGCGCGTCAGGATAGCACCGCGGGTGGGGCCTGCCTACCCGAGGCCGCAGTGACTATTCGATATACCCGAGACTCCTCAGTTGGTCCATGAGGTCCGGATTCACGGTGGTGGGCGCCGGGCGGTCCCGGCCGCGCTCGATCCACGCGTGCAGCGCCTCCACCATGCGTTCCTCTTCGGCGCCGCCCGGGCCGGTCGTGGGATTCAGTTCGGC
>BQJX01000533.1 GCA_021604925.1 Gemmatimonadota bacterium | reverse complement strand
GATCGTTCTCCGCCCACGACAGGAACGCGGCCGTGAGCTTGATACCGGTGGGCGTCTCGGCGCCGTTGCCCGCACCCGGATGAGCGTGGTTGTGGTCGGCCCCCGCGATCGGGCCCCACTCGCCCCCCGGCGTGTCCGGCGGCACCAGCAGCAGGTGCGACGCGTCCTCAATGTAGAAGTAGCTGTTCAGCCGCTGCGAGAGCTGCAGGATCTTCCGCTGGAATCCCGTTTGGTTGCGGCTCTCGACCGCGCGGGCCGATTGGATCTGGCGATCCAGTTCCTCGCCGTGCTGCAGGAGTTCCGCCACCGAGAAGTACTTCCGGTCGCGGCTCATGCCCAGCAGTCCCAGGACGTCCGGGTGATCGATCCGGATCACCTCGTAGGTGCGGGCCTCGTGCGAGCGGGAGGCCACGTCCAGGAAGAAGCGGATCGCATCGGACTTCTCCATGCCCTGCGCGCGGTCGCGGTCCACCGTGCCGGAGGCGCCGTCCGTGTAGAACGTCTGTTTGGTGGAGAGGAACATGAGACTCGTGCGCGCCAGCGTATCCAGTGGCTTGACGCGGCCCTGATCCACCACCGGCAGCCGTCCGAAGGCGTGGATGTCGAACCCGTTCAGCGGCTTCTCCGGCCGGAAGCCACGCCCGATGACCATCAGCGCCAGGATGGCCGCCGCAATGGGGATCCATCTGCCTTTCATGAAGGTCTCCTCTTGCCCAGGAAGCGGGACAGACTGGCACCGAACTGGATGCAGAGCCCAATGGCACCCAGCGTGCACGCGATGTAAGGCACCAACCAGCCGGGGTTGCGAACCACCTGCAGCACGGTACCCATGTCGCCCTTCTTGAAGCTGGCCTGGTAGAACGTCTCGCCCCGATAGCGCAGCGGGTTGTTCATGTAGATCAGAACCTCCCGGTCCTCGCCGCGCTCCGGATCGATCAGCTGGATCCGGCTGGAGTAGTTCTTGGGCGTGTCCGTGCCCATGTAGCGGTCATGGGCAAAGTCGATCAGATGGATCTGGTACGGCTTGTAGATGCGCTTGTAGCGCATCCACATCTCGTATCGGCGATTGCCCACCTCCAGACTCTGCACTTCCGGCGAATCGATGAGGGAGAGGTACAGCGGCACCATCCACGTGCCAAGCTCCTGCCCATCGGCGACCGGCGTGACAAAGGCGACCGGGAGATCGATCGTGCTGTTCCCCACGCCGCTGGCGACCGGCCGCGGCACTGCGGTCAGCCCGAAGGAGGTGGCCATGCCGCGATCGGCCCGGGGGCCGTCGGGGGCCTCGCTCACGTTCACGAGCTGCGAGTTCGGGTAGTAGTGATCCACCCGCAGATCGAACGGCAGGAGCGGATCCTCGATCGCGCGCCGCCGGGCGAGCGCCCTCTCGGGAATGATGACCACCTGGTCGGAGTCGGGATCGGTCACGTCGATGATCGCCAGTTCCACCGTGCGCACGTCTTCCGCGTAGGAAACCGTCTGGCCCTCGTCGATCGACATGTTCGCTTCTTCCGCGAACATCCCGGTCACGAACTCCCCGATGAACAGCAGCATCAACGAGAAGTGGATCAGCAGAATGCCGGCCCGCTTCTTCGTGAACTTGAAGCGGGTGGCGTGCGCGGCCACCAGGTTGAGGAAGAGCAGAAGGCCGAGAAGGAAACCGCCGGGGTAGGGGATGGCACCGGGGACATCCCAGGTGCGCGGCAGGAAGATCTGGAACGGAATCCAGACGAACAGGGAGCGGAAGTACAACCGCAGTGTCGACCAGATGCCCATGTCGATCTGCGCCCAGGTGCCGGCGAAGATCAGGAACATCAGCAGCCCGAGCAGCCAGACGGTGAGACGGGGCGAAGCCCAGACCGTCAGGAACCGGCGGAGGCTCTCCATCAGTTGACCTCCGGCAGCTCGATCGAATCGATGAGCGAACGGTAGTGTGCGGCCTCGTCTTCCAGGAGCTCGTTCCGGCCGGTCAGCTTGAGGAACCAGGTGAAGTCACCCCGGGGAACCAGCGTGACGAACATGCGCGTGTCCGCGGCGGCCGCGTTCCGGGGGGCCAGGTCCAGCAGCATCCCGGGGGAGCCGGCCACGTTCACGGCTTCCTGCTCCTGGTTCGACAGGTCCGTCACCGGGTCCAGGCCCAGCTGTCCCCGCCATCGATTCACGTTCGCGAGAAGTCCGCCCACCGATCCGGGGAACTTGGTGATGGTGAACTCGGCGTCGTCCACCTGGAAGGTGGCGATCCGCATGGTGCTGGAGTTGGGGACCTGCGACCAGCCGGGCGGCAGTGTCCACGCGAGTTCTCCGTCACCCGTCTGCAGGCTGCCGGTCTCGCTGGTCTCGCCGCTGCTCGCGGTCGCGTGCGGGTTGGTCACCTCGCCCGCCGGAGTGGACGCCATCGCGTGCGGATTCACCGGGGCCTGCATGCGAATGCTGCCCACGAACTCGCGGAACGCATCCTCGTGGGGTTCGATCTGGGCTCGCGGTCCCATGCTCATGAAGAACCACGCGCGATCCTCGGTCCGCACGATCGCCGCCAGGGTCTCCAGGGCCTCCTCGCCGGTCGACTCGTCGGAGACGATCCGCACCAGGTCCGCCTCTTGGCCGTCCACCTGGATCTTGGTGAGGACCGAGGCCAGCCCGGACTCGTCGATCGGCCCCAGCGACAGCTGCTCGCGCCATCGGTTCACGTTCGGGAGGACATCTCCCGCCATGATCCCCAGCGGCGTGACGCGGATCTCGGGGGCCTCGTCTCCTTCCCCCATGACCACGGTCGCGTAGCGCATGCCGCTGCCCTCGCGCTGTTGCCATCCGGCCGGCAGATCCCAGGTGGGAAGGGCATCGACCGCGGCGGCGGGGGCTCGCGTCGGCGCCGGGGCGGCGGGCCGGGCAGCGCCCTCCTTGGGAACCGAATAGGTTCGGACACCGTCGTCCTGGCAACCGGATGCGGCCAGGAGGGCGGCGGGGATCAGAAGGA
>BQJX01000532.1 GCA_021604925.1 Gemmatimonadota bacterium | reverse complement strand
ATCACGGACGAGAACGCCCGGCCGCGTCTCAAGATCGACTGCGAACTCTCGCCGGACGAAGTGAACCTGGAACTCGCGGAGGACCTGGAACAGCTGGGCCCGTTCGGGTTCGGCAATCCCCGTCCGGTGGTGCTGTTGCCGCGCGTGTCGGCCGTCGGGCGCAAGAAGGTGGGACGCGGACATCTCAAGATGGGGATCCGTCGCGCCGATCGATCCACGCTGGACGTGATCGGCTTTGACCTGGGGGATCGCGCGGACCTGGACTTCCCGCGCGGTTCCGTGGATGTGGTGGGCAACGTGGCAATCAACGAGTGGAACGGCCGGCGAACCGCGCAGCTGCAGCTGGCCGACTATCGCGAGGCGCAGTTGTGACGCCGGGCGACCTTCCTCCCACCGAAGGTCGGAAGGACGGCGTGCGTGCGCCCGTCGGCTTCGAAGAGCCCACCCGCCTGCTCGTGTTCGATGACGTGCTCGCGTCGCTCTCCAATCCCGATGCGTACGATGTGGACCTCCTGCGCCGGGCGTGGGAGTTCGCGGACAAGCACCACGAAGGCCAGGTGCGGCGCTCCGGTGTGCCCTACGTGCAGCACCTGCTGGCCGTGGCGCGAATCCTGGCGGAACTCCGGCTCGACACCGTCACGCTGGTGGCCGGCCTCCTTCACGACGTGGTGGAGGACACGGAGGTTTCGCCGGAGGATCTCCGGCACGAGTTCGGGGATCACGTGGCGGCTGTGGTGGATGGCGTCACCAAGATCAGCGGCTTCCAGTTCGAGACCCCCACGGAGCACCAGGCGGAGAACTGGCGCAAGATGCTGCTGGCGATCGCGCAGGATCTTCGCGTGATCCTGATCAAGCTGGCCGATCGCCTGCACAACATGCGCACGCTGTCGTCGCTGCCGGAGGAAAAGCAGGCACGGATCGCCCGCGAGACGCTGGAGATCTACGCGCCGCTGGCCCACCGGTTCGGGATTGCCGCGGTGAAGTGGGAGCTCGAGGACCTGGCGCTCAAGTACACGCAGCCGGAAGCGTATCGCGAACTCGTTTCCAAGGTGGCGCACCGCCGCGACGAGCGGGAGGAGTTCCTGAACCGCTTGATCGAACCGCTGCAGGAGCAGCTGGTGCGCCAGGGAATCAAGGGTGAGATCAGCGGGCGCGCCAAGCACTTCTACAGCATCTACAAGAAGATGAAGACGCGCGAGAAGACGTTCGAGGACATCTACGACCTCATCGCCATCCGCGTGATCGTACCGCGCACGCGCGACTGCTACGAGACGCTGGGGACGATCCACTCGTTGTGGACTCCCGTGCCGGAGCGGATCAAGGACTACATCGCGTCGCCCAAGTCGAACCACTACCGCTCCCTCCACACCACGGTGATCGGTCCCGATCACACCTGGGTGGAGTTCCAGATCCGCACCCCGGAAATGCACGGGGAAGCCGAGTACGGGATCGCCGCGCACTGGGCGTACAAGGAAGGGAAGACGAACCTGACGGAGCTGATCGGCACCTTTCCCTGGCTCGGCGAACTGGTGAAGGAGCAGGCCGACCAGAACGCGGAGGAGTTCCTGGATCTGTTGCGATCGGACCTGTTCCAGGGCGAGGTGTTCGTGTTCACGCCCAAGGGTGAGATCAAGGTGCTGCCGCGCAACGCCACGCCCATCGACTTTGCGTACGGCATCCACACCGAAGTGGGGAACCACTGCGTGGGCGCGCGCGTGAACGGCCGGATCGTCCCCCTGCGCTACCGACTGGAGAACGCCGACACGGTCGAGATCATCACATCGCCCATGGGTCGCCCCAGCCAGGACTGGTTGAACGTGGTGGCGTCGGCCGGCGCCCGCAGCAAGGTGCGCCGCTACTTCCGGCTGGAGCAGGCGCAGCACTCCGTTTCGCTCGGCAAGGAGATGCTGGAACGCGAGGCCAAGCGGCATCACGTGAAGCTGGAGAGCCTCAAGGCCGCGGACCTCAAACTCTTCGGGTTCGACAGTGCGGAGCGTCTCTACGTGTCCATCGGACAGGGCGATCTCTCGGCGCACCACGTGATTCGCAAGCTCTTCCCCGACGCGGAGAAGAAGAAGGAGCCCAGCGGCCTCCGGCGGATCCTCACGTTCACGCGCCGGAAAGAAGGTGGCGTGCGCGTGCAGGGGCTGAGCAACGTGATGGTGCGGTTTGCGCACTGCTGCCAGCCGCTGCCGGGCGAGAGCATCATAGGGGTGATCACGCGGGGTCGTGGGATCTCCGTGCATCGCGGCGATTGCCCGAATGCGCTGCCGCCGGTGGTGGAGCTGGAGCGGCGGGTGGCCGTGGATTGGGACGTGGCGCACGAGAACGCGTTCCGCGTGCATCTCTCCGTGGAGGGCGAGAACCGACGTGGGCTCCTGGCCGATGTCTCCGCCGCGATCACCAGCCTGGATACGAACATCCTCTCGGCGACCATGGAATCGGATGGGCATCGCGCGGTGGGCAAGTTCGTGGTGGAGGTGGGGGACCTTGCCGACCTCCGGCGAGTCATCCGGGTCGTGGAAAAGCTGAAGGGTGTGGACAACGTGATTCGCGAGGAATTCCGGGGCGAATGAGCGAGCGACTCGGCCATGCGGCGCGGCTGGCCACGCGGAACGAGTCGCTGTGGTTCCGGGCGCCCGGGTTGGCCCACCCGGAGATCCGGCACGGCGTGACCCACGCCTCGATGGGGAACTTCTCCCTGACCACGGACCCGGACCGGGCCGCCGTGGAGAGCCGGCGCGCCGCGTTCCTGGGCGGTGCCGGTCTCGGATTCGCGCGCGTGGTGGCGCCGCCGCTGCACCACTCCTCCCGCGTGGCGATCGTGGATCGCGGTGAGTATCCGCCCGGCGAGTACGACGCGTTCGTGACCGCCGATCCCGCCACGGTGCTGGCGGTCACGGTGGCGGATTGCGTGCCGGTGTTCTTCCTCGACGCGGCCGGCGGCGCCGTGGGCGTGGCCCATGCCGGGTGGC
>BQJX01000531.1 GCA_021604925.1 Gemmatimonadota bacterium | reverse complement strand
CCCCCCTTCAACCGTGCCCGCCACTGCAGGTAGCGCGATGCGTCCTCCTCGATCCGGCCGTCGTCATCCAGGCCGTGCCAGTCGGTCCAGGTCTTGTCCGGTTCATCCGTACTTCCGGTGCGCACGTCAAACGCGACCTTGCCGCGGGCCGAATCCCCGGTCCAGTCCAACCGGCCCCAGTTGGAAACGCGTCTCGCATCGATCACGCGCGACTCGTACGTGCCTTCCGACGCGAGGTCATCGCCCATCCGGATCAGGCGGGACGGGTTGGCGGTGGCCAGCCAATGCTCCGCGCCACTTCGCAGCAACGCCACCACCTGATCTTCCTGCGCGTCCAGCAGCAGCGTGGCTTCACCGTTGGCGTCCACCGAGAACAGCGCGCCTTCGTCGCCGGTGGCGGCCAGCACCTCTCCGTTCCCGGCGAACGACAGGTCGAAGATCGTTCCCTGCCCGGACTCCCAGAACCGAACCGCGTTCCCCTGATCATCGATGCGGTACAGCACGCCGTTGCCCGTGGCCGGCGTGGTGAAGTCGAACGTGTAGGGATCGTCGATGCCGGTGCCGTCGCCGTTCTTGTCCGGCGTGGCCCGCTCGCGCAGTTCCGCCGTGGCCGCGGCGGCGGCCCACACCACGCCGTCCGGTCCGGCCAGCACCGCGCCCACTTCTCCCTGCGGGCAGTCGTGCAGCACGCGAACGCGACCGTCCTTGTCCACGCGGCCCACCAGCCCACGGCCCTCCGTCCCGAAGAGAAGTCGACCGGCCTCGTCGAACGCAAGGCAGACCACGTGGTTGTCTTCGATCTCCACGAACTTCTCCGCCTTGCCGGACTCCCGATCGATCCGGTACACGGCCGCCCCCGGTCCCACCGCGGCGTAGAGGAATCCGTCCGGGCCCAGCAGCAGATCCCACACGTACTCTTCTTCCGCGTCGAAGAGGATGGTGCCCTCGCCCGCTTCGTTCACCTGGTACACGAAGCCTTCCGGAGCCGTGCCGGCCCACAGCGTGCCGCCCGACGACTCCAGGGCCAGCACCTCCAGCGCGGCGCACTGGAAGAAGTTGTCCGTCTTGCCATCGCGCACGCGGAGGACCCAGCCGTCGTCGCCGGTGCCCAGGTACACGGCCTTGCCCGGGCCCTGCACCACGTCCCACACGTAGGGCACTTCCGGCTCCGCCACCACTTCGGTGCGGGGGGCCAGGCGCAGCGATCCTTCGCTGGTCACGGACACGTCGGTGGCGTCACCCAGGACGAAGTCCGTGGCCAGATCGTCGATCCAGTACTGCGTGGAGACCGCGTCCGCGGGGGCGGGCCCCACCGCCAGCCACGCCGCCGCCAGACAAAGGGGAATCCGCTGCTTCAAGGCGTCTCCTTCCGTACTTCGAACAGGATTGAGTGTCCGCCCTGCAGGAACCTTCCCACATTGTGGCGTTGGTCCGCGACCAGTTCCGCGGGCAGTTCCTCCTGCGAACCGCTGCGCGCGGCCCCGCGGAGCACCGAGAGCATGGACGGCGGCAGGTCCGCCAGCGGACGTCCGTCGATCAGGACGCCGTCGGACTGCCGGTAGAGATGAAGATGGATCTCATCGGTCTGCTTGAGGCGGCGGATGCGGTCCAGGAACTCGTTCAGCGTGCGCGGCGCGTAGTCGCGCGGAGCCCGTTCCGCCTCGAACTGTTCCGCCGTGCGCGAGTCCGCCACGAGCAGGAGGTAGCGCGCCTCCTTGGCGTCCGCCGGCAACGGGATCGCGAACCGGTGCCGCGTTTCCTCGCCGCGATAGTCGCGGATCGTGTAGCTGCCGCGCACGGTCTCGCCGGGGCGCGGCGTGTCGTCGTCCAGGGAAAGGGTGGTGAGCGATCCGACCCGGATGCCGGGTTCGTACGTCAGCTCCGCCTCGATTCGATCCACCTGCACGCGCTCGAACGGATTGGTGGCGATCACGCTGGTAGCCTGGGAGAGAAGATCCACCACCTGCGCCACGGTCTGATCGCCGGAGATCAGCGTCTCCACCACGGTGTCGCGACCATCGTCCAGCACGATGCGTTGCGTGAACCGCACGGTCTCCTCGCCGAACGTCCCCGCGCCGGCCAGCACCGAGTTGGCGGCCACGATTCCCACCAGGGTGGGGCCCAGCGTGGCGTGCCGGATGATCTCGTAGTGGAAGTCGCGCGACTCCCCGTTCCGGTTCACGCGCAGGTCGAACTGCGTGAGCCGGGGGCTTTCGCCGAGGCGGCCGGAGATTCCGGAGCGGCGATCGTTGGTCACGGTGCCCACCAGGTCGCCGCCGCTGCCCAGCTTGAACGACAGCATCTGACTCGCCACGATGGTGTGGATGTAGCCCGTCACCATGGGCATTTCCACGTCGCCCATCTGGAAGAAAGGGTGCCCCCAGCCGTAGACGCGATCGCCGTCGACCCAGGTCACCGCGCCGATCGCGGTCATGTTGGCGTCGCCGCCCGCGAGCCGCACGCCCAGCGTGGCGCCCGCCTCGATCTCGCCGCCGGCCTGGGTGCCGCCGCCGCTGCCGCCTTCCATCACGCGGAAGCCCCACGGCTCCAGCAGATCCGCGGTGAGACGGACCAGACTCCGGTCGAAGCCGGACAGCACCAGCGGAGACGAGATGGGCGAGAACCCCGGATCGGGACTCAGGTCGCCGCGGGGGCGCGCGCCGGACGGTCCGCGTCGCAAGCGCTCGGAGGGCGTCTCGGCGCGCGACTCCGCGCCTGGCCCCGGGTGCGGGAACGGGAGCGAGCTGCGCGGCTCCGCCTGCACGGCGCCCCAGTTCGCCTCTTCCGCCATCTGATGGACCGGCGTGATTCCGAACAGGGGTTCCTTGGTGAACGACCAGGACGAAGAGAGCGCGCCGACCAGCTTGCCGTCCACGTAGACGGGGCTTCCGCTCATTCCCTGCGCAACTCCGAGATGCGCAATGCGCTCATCCTGCGCCCGGCCCAGGATCATGTCCTGCGAAGGGCCCACGCCGCGCACG
>BQJX01000530.1 GCA_021604925.1 Gemmatimonadota bacterium | reverse complement strand
CGAAGCCTTCGCTGAGGCCACCGTTGAGGATACCGCCGCGGCCCGCATCGACGCCGTGACCGCACTCGTGCAGCACGATGTCCGAGGTCGCGGTGTTCGGGCAACCGCCACCGGACTGGTAGAAGTTGACGGAGGAACCGTCCCAGAACGCGTTGCACGACGAGTTGATGTTGACGTTCGTCGGCAGCTCGAACTCGAGACCGTTGTTGCCCATGATCGGGCTGGACCAGTTGTGCGTGTCCGTGACCCAGTAGAACGCGGTCTGCTGGGCGAGGATCAGCTCGCTGGTGCCGGTGTGGTTGAACGGGAAGTTGTTGCCCGGGCCGGCCGTCAGGCTCTGCTGAAGGTCGCCACCGGCCTGGTTGTTGACGTTGGACCAGCGTCCGTCCAGCTGCGAACGGATCGTGCGGTTGCCGGTGCCGCCGACGAAGTTGAACAGGCCGGCGCCATCGGTGAACTGCGAGCCGCTGCCACCGGCGGTGATGGTGACGCGAGCGTCTTCGAGCGTGGCGCTCGAGCTGCCGTCGAACGGACCGAGCAGCAGGACCTGCGCGCTGACGCTACCCGAGTAGTCGTAGTGGATCAGCTCGTTGATCTTGTAGACGGTGCTGCCCGTGCGGGCGTGCACGAAGTATTCCTTGCCGAACGGGTCGGTCTTGTCGTCGTTGCGGACCTCGAAGCGCCAGACCAGACGGGCGTTGCCGTACGGATCGACGAGATAGTTGAGGACCGGCTCGCTCGGGGTGAGCTCGGTGTTCAGGCGATCGTGCAGCGAAGCCATGACGCGGTCGATGGCGTTCTGCGGCGTCGTCGTCGGGACCGAATCCTCGACCGAGATCGGGATGTCGTAGGCCTTGATGGCCGCGATCTTGCCGTTCTCGTTGTTGATGCGCAGCGCGAAGCGGGTGTGCTCCTCGAACGGAACCGCATCGTGGACGAGGTACATGTCGACGTGCCAGAGGCGACCGGCAAACGAGGTCTCCGGCTCGAAGTCGAACCCGCCCAGACGGAACAGCTCGCCGTGCTCGGCGATCATGTCGTAGGCGATGTTGTTGGCTTCGAACTCGGTCATGTTCGTCTTGCCGGTATCGATGCCGGGGCCGAGGATGACGTGCGGGACGCCGTTGCGGGTGTCCCACTGCGTGAGCCACTTGCCCGGATAGGCTTGCTCGAAAGCCTGCCAGTGCTCGTTGTCGATTCCCATATCCCGGTCCGTGATGAACGTACGGAACTCGGTCCATTCGGGATCTACCTGGAGATCAGCCCAGTGAGTGTCGCGCTGTGCAACCAGCGAACCCGCTGTAAGGACGATTCCCAGACAGATGATCCCGACCCCTGCCGCGAAGCGACGGTTACGGAAGCTCATGTGGTACCCCTCTGTGAAAATGATGAAACGGAGAATACGAGTGTTTGATTGCGGGAAATAGGTGTAGCGTATGGACATACGCTGAGTGAAGTAGGGGCGAGCGGCGTTTTGCCCGGCCTCCTGGACCACGCCAAACCCTTATAAGGGTTGCCCTTGTGACCTCTGATCGGTGAATCCTGTTCTAACCAAACGGACTCCGAATGTAAAGAGATTGCTTCAGGATTTCTCGCCGGCTCGGTCGCCTTCGAGGCGCCGCTGTCCGTCTTCAAGGAACGATCTCGCAGCGGTTTAGCGTCGGTCACGGGGAGCTGCCGCGGCGAGGCGGGCCGACCGGCGGCGATGACGACGCGCAGGACCGCGACAGCGACCGGCGGGACCGAGGGGAGGGGGCCGAGGATTCGTCTGAAAAGATCGAATAGGGTAGAATCCCGCGGTGTTCTACCACTGGATTCGTACGTACTCCTGCGAATCGATACACCCATGACCAGTTTCAAACCCGGAGGCGTCTCGGACGCGGCGCTGCCCGGGAACGGGCGACGGGTCTTTATCAGAGACGACTTACGAAAGGAAAGCACGGATGCGATTGACACGAAAGCTGGCTCTTGCCGGCGCCGTGGTCGGCATGCTGTTGATGGGCACCGCCCATGCGCAGTATCAGGCCGATCCGGCGGCGCTGGAAGACAACTACCAGGCGAAGCTGAAGAAGGACTTCATCACCAACGGCAACTGGGAGCAGAGCATCGACGGCGCCCTGGCCAAGGCCAAGGCTGCCAACAAGCCGGTGCTGGCGTACTTCACACGCTCCTACGCTCCGTGACCGCCTTGTAACGCTCTCGAGGGCGGAGCCCTCGTTTCGGATTGGTGGAAGAAGGCAACATCGAAGTTCGTTCCGTACGTCAACATCACCGCACGCCTGGAAGACAAGCCGGATCAGGATGTCTTCGAGAAGTACGCGGGTCAGTATTTCCCGACCGTCGTCATGATCGCGCCGAACGGCGAGGAGCTGTTCGAGTTCCGCATCGCCGATGAAGCCAGCACGCTCGACGCCGTTGCCGACGCCGCGGTGCTGATGCGACCCGAGTCGGACGACAAGACGGCCAACGCCGAGCGTCAGCTCATCTCGGCGATCCGTGGCGCTTCCGATGCCGGACTCGACAAGCTCGACAAGCTGGCCGCGGTCGGCGGTGTCGATGGCAAGATCCTCAAGCGCTACCGTGCGTTCGCGGCGATGAAGCCGATCAAGGACGTCCTCGACCAGTTCCAGGAGGACCGTCAGTCCGCCAGGTCGCAGGAAGAGGCGATGGCGCTGATGACGAAGGTCGGCGAGAAGTTCTACGGCATGCTGAAGACGGGCACCGCCGCACCGGACGCCAGCTCGCAGGAAGGCCTCATGTTCTGGTACTTCACGATGCAGGTTGCCGTGGAGAAGAAGGACAAGGAGATCGGTTTGCAGGGCATCAACGCTCTCGAGAAGTCGCCGCAGGGCGAGCAGATGAAGCCGATGCTCGATCAGATGCGCTCGCAGCTCGGCATCGAATAATCAGGTTTGGCCGAGGACGAGCAACGCCGGCGCGAGCCGGATCAACAGGCAGTATCCAGGGGTCGGGAGAGACGCTCTCCCGGCCCCTTTTTTC
>BQJX01000529.1 GCA_021604925.1 Gemmatimonadota bacterium | reverse complement strand
CAGGAGTCGCTGCACGAGTTCTTTCCGGAGATCTTCGAGGCGGCCGATGCGTGCAAGTACCGAAACTGCTCCCACCGGGGCGATGGCGGCTGCGCGATTCCGGAGGCGGTGACGGCGGGTCGGATCCTGCCGGATCGACTGGACAGCTTTCTGGTCCTCATGGACGAGGTGAACGAAAGCCAGAAGTGAGGCTTCGGCCGCGCGGACCGGCCCGCGGCCCGGGCGCGGCGATCGCGAGACTCACTACCTGCCCGCCGCCGGGGCTTGTCGACTGGCGGCCAGTCTGTTACACGGGAAGATCCCCGGCACCCGGGGAGACCCGGCACACGGGGCCACGCCCACGGGAAGAGCCCGGCGGAGACCAACATGGAGATTCTCGAGACCCATCTGGATCCCACGTCCGCCGCGTTCCGCACGAACGTGGATCACCACGCGGGGATCGCCCAGGTACTCCAGACGCGACTGGCCGCCGTGCAGCAGGGCGGCGGCCCCGAGGCGCGGGCGCGTCACGAGAAGCGCGGGAAGCTGTTCGTGCGCGACCGCGTGAATGCCCTCCTGGACGAGGGCAGCCCGTTCCTGGAAGTGTCGCCGCTGGCGGCCAACGGCCTCTACGACGACGCGGCTCCCTGCGCCGGAATCGTGTGCGGGATCGGGCGGGTGGAAGGTCGCGAGGTCATGGTGATCGCGAACGACGCCACCGTGAAGGGTGGCACGTACTTCCCGCTCACGGTGAAAAAGCACCTCCGCGCGCAGGAGATCGCCCGCGAGAACCGGTTGCCGTGCGTCTATCTGGTGGACTCCGGCGGCGCGTTCCTGCCGCTGCAGGACGAGGTCTTTCCCGATCGCGAGCATTTTGGACGGATCTTCTTCAATCAGGCGCGCATGTCCTCCGAGGGGATTCCGCAGGTCGCGGTGGTCATGGGGTCGTGCACGGCCGGCGGCGCCTACGTGCCGGCCATGAGCGACGAAGCCGTGATCGTGAAGGAGCAGGGGACCATCTTCTTGGCGGGGCCGCCGTTGGTGAAGGCCGCCACGGGAGAAGAGGTCACGGCCGAGGAACTCGGCGGCGGCGACGTGCACACGCGCATCTCCGGGGTGGCGGACCACCTGGCGGAGGACGACGCCGAGGCGCTGGCCATGGCGCGTTCGATCGTGTCGCATCTGAACTACGAAAAGCGCGAAGACGTGGTCAAGGCCGCGGTGGAGCCGCCGCTCCACCCGCCCGACGAGATGCTGGGCGTGGTGCCGGCCGATCTGCGCACTCCGTACGACGCGCGCGAGATCCTGGCGCGCACGCTGGATGGGTCGCGCTTCCACGAGTTCAAGGCGCGCTACGGAACCACGCTGGTGTGCGGGTTCGGTCACATTCACGGCTATCCGGTCGGCGTGCTGGCCAACAACGGGGTCCTCTTCTCGCAGAGTGCGCTCAAGGGTACGCACTTCATCGAGCTGGCCTGTCAGCGCGGCATCCCGCTCATCTTCCTGCAGAACATCACGGGATTCATGGTGGGCAAGGATGCGGAGCGCGGCGGCATTGCGAGCGACGGCGCCAAGATGGTGAACGCCGTCGCGAACGCGCGCGTGCCCAAGATCACGGTGATCGTGGGCGGCAGCTACGGCGCCGGCAACTACGGCATGTGCGGACGCGCGTACGATCCGCGCTTCCTGTTCATGTGGCCGAACGCGCGGATCAGCGTGATGGGCGGCGAGCAGGCGGCCAACGTGCTGCGCTCGGTCAAGGTGGCGCAGCTCGAGGGCAAGGGCCAGTCCATGTCCGAGGCCGACCAGGAAGAGTACATGCGGCCCATCCTGGAGAAGTACGAGACCGAGGGCAGTCCGTACTACTCCACGGCCCGGCTCTGGGATGACGGCGTGATCGATCCGCGTCAGACGCGCGACGTGCTGGGGCTGGCGCTGTCGGCCACCATGAACGCGCCGATTGCCGAGACCTCGTTCGGGGTCTTCCGGATGTGAGTGGGCTCGTACGAGTTTCCCGCGAGGGTGGCCAGCTGACCGTGGCGTTGAATCGCCCGGAGTCCCGCAACGCGCTGTCGTCGGCGCTGCTCGCCGAGCTGACGGAGTCGGTGCGCGTGGCGGCCGGCGATGACACCGTGCGCGTGCTCGTGCTTGCCGGCGAGGGTCGCGACTTCTGCGCGGGCGCCGACCTGAACGACATGAAGGCACTCGGCAGCGGATCACTGGCGGAGAACCGCGCGGACGCGCAGCGCCTGGGCGCGGCCTTTGCGGCGATCCACGGATTCCCGCGACCGGTCGTGGCGCGCGTGCAGGGCAACGTGTTCGGCGGCGGCGTGGGACTGGTGGCGGCCGCCGATGTGGCCATCATCGCCCGGGACGCGCGCCTGGCGTTCAGCGAAGTTCGACTGGGGATCCTGCCGGCGGTGATCAGTCCGTACGTGGTGCGGCGCATCGGCGAAGGGGCCGCGCGTCGGTTGTTCCTGACGGGCGAGCGTTTCACCGGCGAAGACGCGGTGACCCTGGGGCTGGCGTCGCGCGCGGTGGACGCGGGCGAACTGGACGCCGCGGTGGGCGAACTGGTGGAGCTGCTGCTGCTGGGCAGTCCGGACGCGCAGCGCCGGATCAAGCAACTCCTGGACGAGGTGTCCACGGGAAGCCTGGAGGCCGCGTGCGGCAAGACGCCGGGCTTCATCGCGGATGCCCGAGCCTCCGATGAAGGGCAGGAGGGCCTGCGGGCGTTCCTGGAAAAGCGCCCGCCCTCCTGGCACGGAGAGTAACGTGGCCCAGCCGCTGACCAAGGTACTCGTGGCGAATCGCGGGGAGATCGCGTGTCGCGTGATCGCGGCGCTGCGCGAACGCGGCATTGCTTCGGTGGCCGTGCACAGCGACGTGGACGCGCGGGCCTGTCACGTGCGCGACGCGGACGAAGCCGTGGAGATCGGCCCGGCGCCCGCCGTGGAGTCGTACCTGCGGATCGATCGCGTGATCGACGCCGCCACGTCGAGCGGCGCGCAGGCCATTCATC
>BQJX01000528.1 GCA_021604925.1 Gemmatimonadota bacterium | reverse complement strand
CGTGAGAAACTCGGGCACGAGGTCGACCTGCAGGTAGAGGTTGCCTTCGGAGAAGTCGAAGCCGTTCGAGTCGTCGCCCGGACGCAACACGGAGCGGCTGCGAACGCGAAGGTCCCCGCCGATCGTGACGTTCTCGCCGATTCTCGGATCGAAGACCGTTCGCTTGCCGCCCGGCTGCACCATCCGGTGGGCCAGGATCGTCTGCGAGTAGTTCGTCCCGAAGACGGTCCGCTTGCCGCCGCCGGTGCCGTTCACATGGCAGACCGCACACTTGAGGCCGCTGCGCAGGGCGAGGTAGGGCTCCGCCGCCACCGGCGCCGAGGCGCCCGCGCCCAGGATCATCGCCAGCGTCGCCAGGAGCCCGGCGAACGGCGCGCGGTTCTGGGTCGCGATCAATTGTCCTGCGCTCCCTGCAGAATCCACTCGGCAACCGCCGCGATCTCCGCGTCCGAGAGGAACGGGGGGCCGGTGAGCGGCATGCGATCCAGGATGCGGCCGGACGGATCCTCCACGATCTTCAGGTACAGATAGCTTGAGTCCGGCTTGAACGGCTCGATCCGGGACAGGCTCGAGTTCTCGGCGGCCGGGACGCCCACGGTGAGCCCATACGTCGACCCGTCCTGCACCGACAGGCCGACGGTCATGGAGGCGTCGTCGTGGCAACCGCCGATGGCGCACTTCGGCGTGAAGATGGTGCCCTGAATCGTGGACAGGCGAGCCGGCGTGACCGTCACGTTCACGTCCACGCCGACCAGCGCCTCGTCCGCATCGTCACTCGAGATCACGACGGAGCTGTTGAACATGCCGGCCACCAGCGCGGCCGCGTCCACATCCACGTTCACGACCGCGGAATCACCGGCCGCGATCGTGGCGGAGCCCGGCAGTAGGGTCAGGAACGATGCCGCGCTGAAGATGCTTGTGACCTGAAGCGGGGCGCTGCCCAGATTGCGAATCACGAACGAGCGCGTCTCCATCCGGTCTTCGGCCAGGGCCAGGGTCAGGACCAACGGACTCACGTCGATCTCCGGCGACAGGACCTCGGTCACGTCCGCCACGATCGTGACCGACACGGAGCGACGCTCCGGATCGTTCGAAGCCACGGTCACGGTTCCTTCCAGGAGTCCGGGCACGGTACCCGCGGTGACCATCACCGCCAGCTGGGCCGACTCCCCGGTCTCCAGGGTGCTCTCCGGAAGCTGCACGCTCAGGAACGAATCATCCGACACGGTCGCGCCGTCCAGGATCAGCGGAAGACCGCCCACGTTCGTCAGCGTGATCTGGAGGGTGCGCGTGCTGCCCACCAGCAGCGAGACGTCCGCGCGCTCGCGATCCACGGCGATCTCGGGGGGCCTGGCCGGTTCGCCGTTCTCATCCAGGAACGATCCGTCGCCGGCACACGAAGCCAGGAGCAGGGTCCCCGCACCCAGCGCGAGAAACCGCGACACGATGCGAGCGATCCGCCGATTGAGGATGCTTCCGACCAGCACGGCGACTCCTGCCATTCCGAGCGGCCCGGGGACGGGCCGACGATCGATGTTACCAGTTCGGGGAATCCATGACACGGATTCCGTCCGCGGATTCGCTCCACAGACGTTCGGAGGCGGCAGTTTGATACGGACGTGCTAGATTGGCCGCCGGAACCGGAACGAGTCCTTTCGGAGGCGTCGTCGATGGCCAGCGGACCGAAGCCGAAGCGCGCCCGTTGGGTCGCTGTCCTCGGCCTGCTGGCCCCATGGCTCGTGTCGGTCCTGCCTCGATTGCCGGCCCTGTTCGCGGCCCGAGCCTCCCGCCCGTTCGACAAGTACCTGTGGGCCTCCGATCAGCTCGCGGGTGGCGCGGATCTCGGCGCGCGCATGCTGGACTACAGCCCGCTGTACCTGCAGATCCATGTTCTGGCTCGACACCTCACGGCGGACCCGGCCGCACTCCTGCTGGGCGTCCACTTCGCCCTGGGCGTGGGGGCATCGCTCCTGATCTACGTGGCCGGGCGCCGCGTGGGGGGCGTGGCCACCGGCCTGGTGGCGGCGGCGCTCTACTCGCTGCATGCCACCGTGCTTGCGTACGAAGTCACCCTGGAGCCCGAGGCCGTTTCCCTGTTCTGCCTCGCGGCCGTCGTGGCGCTGGCCGCCGCCGGAACGGGCCGACTCAGCGCGTTGCTCATGGGTCTCGCCTTCGGCCTGGCGCTCTCCAACCGGCCCAACGCGGCGTTGCTGGCACCGTTCCTCCTCGTCGCGCTCCTGGTGGGGCCGAGCCCGGCGTCCGGCCCGGCCCGCCGGTGGCCGCGCGTGGCGCTGCTGGGCGCGGGCGCGCTCATCGGTCTGGTTCCGATGATCTCGGCGATCCGTGCGAGCTCGGGAGGCTTCTTCGAATCGATGAGCAGCGGGCAGGTGTTTCACCAGGGAACGTCCACCGAAGCCAAGGGGCTCGGCGTGGAGTACCCGGCGCTCTTCCACGAGATGCCGGACACGTTCTCGCGGGGCGGCGACTACGCCCACGAGACGTACCGCTTGCTGGCGGCGGCCGACCTGGGGCACTCGGTCACGCCGGCGGAGTCGGACGACCTGTGGCGCGCGCGGGCCGGACGGTTCGTGCGCGAGTATCCGCGGCAGTACGTGCGACTGCTGGTCCGCAAGCTCCTGCTTCTGGTCTCCGGCGTGGAGGTGCACGACGTGGGGGAAACCGCCTCCCTGCTGGACACCCTGCGTCCGAAGCCGCCGTTGGCGTTCGGCTGGCTCGCGGCATTGGGGCTGGCCGGGGCCGCGTTGTGCCTGGGAGAACCGCGCCGACACGTGGTTCCGTTCGGCATCCTGACCGTGTACACGGTGTCCGCGTTGATCCTGTTCGTTTCGAGTCGCCAGCGCCTGCCCATGACGATCCCGCTGGCGTTGCTCGCCGCGCGCGGGCTGGTTCTGGTGCTCCAGGGTGGCGACCGCCGGATGCTCCGCGCCGGTGGGTTCGTCGCGGTGGCGCTGCTGGTCCTGCTGCTCCCGAACCTGGAACGCTCC
>BQJX01000527.1 GCA_021604925.1 Gemmatimonadota bacterium | reverse complement strand
GCACGGCCGAAGACAAGGTTACGCTCGCAGAAGATACGCGTGGCAAGGAGCACTTCTTCCCGGGATACGATCCCGATGACCCGTTCGACCCGGGCAACCAGGCGCGCGACTCCGCTCCGTATGTTCGGACGGAAACACTGGACTACACGGAGCGCACCACGAGCACCGTTCAGTTCAGCGGTCGCCACGAGTTTCCGCTCGAAGACTTCGGCGCGGAAGACGGCTTCTTCGGATTTCAGGCGCCGGTTCTCGACTGGACCATCGCAGGCAGCTCGGCTGATCTGAAGCAGCCCGACAAACGACAGTTCGGTACGCTCTGGCGCGGTGAAGCGTTCAATCCTGGCATCCCAGGCGTCATTCCGCCGTTCTTTCGTCCGAAAGAACATCGCCCGTTCAAGCCGGCGGCGAACTTCAACTTCGGTAACCTGCAACGCATCTGGAAGGAAATTGACGAGGAGAGCGAACAGTACTTCGCCAACCTCAAGTTGCCTTTCGAGCAGTGGGGCGGGGAGAAAGGTTATCTCAAGTTCGGCGCTTTTGCGGATCGAGTCGATCGGCGGTTCGATCAGGAGACGTTCAGCAACTTCGGCGATGCCGGTGCCGAATTCGAAGGCGACTTCGGTGACTTCTGGAGCGAGGTCTTCCCCGATGAGAATCATCCGATCGGTGAATCGCTGGCCGATGTCGACTACGACGGCGAGCAGGATATCACAGCCTGGTACGGCATGATCGACATGCCGCTTTCTTCGTTCCTGAACGTGGTTGGTGGGTTCCGAGTCGAGCGCAGCGAGATCGGGATCGTCAACGACCCCGAGAAAGAAGCAACCTGGTTTCCGGAAGGATCGCTGGCTCCCGTGCGCCTTGGCCGAGGCGACGCCGACGTCTCGATCGATCAGAGCGATCTGCTGCCGTCGATCGGCATCGAGATCCGTCCCATCGAAGATATCACCTTCCGCCTGTCGTACTCGGAAACGATTGCGCGCCCGACCTTCAAGGAACTGACGCCAATCATCCAGCAGGAGTTTCTCGGTGGTCCGATCTTTATCGGCAACCCGGAGGTCGAGCTTGCCGAGGTGAAGAATTACGACCTGCGCCTGGATTACACGCCGTATGAAGGCGGGCTGCTGTCCGCCTCCTGGTTTTACAAGGATCTCGAGGATCCGATCGAGAACGTCCAGCGCGTGCGCCCGTTTGACTACACCACGGTGGTCAACTACCCGAAAGGCTTCCTGACTGGTTTCGAGTTCGAGGTGCGACAGGATGCGGGGCGGCTGTGGAACAGGCTCGATGGATTCTCGTTCGGCGCCAACGCGACATTCATCGACTCCGAGGTCGAGCTGACCAAGGAAGAACAAACCGACCTCGCGCGACCGGGTGTCGAGGCGCCGATGCGAACGCGCGATGCAACCGGCGCCCCCGAGCACCTGTACAACATCTACGTGAACTACGACTCGATAGAGACGGGTACGAGGGCGTCTCTGTTCTACACGGTTGTCGGTGACACGCTGAAGGCCGGCGCCGGCACGTCCGACGGCAACTTCGTTCCATCGGTGTATGAAGAGGAGTTCGACACGCTCAACGCGAGTTTGACGCAGAAACTCGGACCGCATGTCTCTCTCAAGCTGCAGGCGAAGAACCTGACGAACCCGCGCATCAAGGAAGTGTATCGATCCGATTATATCGGGTCCGATGTAACGAAACGCTCCTTTACTCGCGGTATCGAGTACGCCATCGGGCTGTCGCTCGAGTTCGAGTTCTAGGTCAGTCTGACTAACACAGTTCTAACGTGACTTTGCTCCAATGATCGGCATTCTATGGGTGCTGGTTTCGAGAGTTCCGCCTTGTCTTCGAGGATCCAATGATCGTTCCTATCAAGTCTGACCTGCAACACAGCTTCCCGCTTCTTCTTTGTGGTGTCGTGGTCTGTATCTTTGCCTGGTATCCGGCGGCTGTCGCGTACGCTCGGGGCGAGCAGAGCGAGAAGATCGCGGACACTCGTGCACTCATCGAGAAGTTCTACGACACGCAGCGCCTGATCTCCGCGGAGCGGCGAAACTGGCGAATGAGCCGGGAGATGCTGACTGGCGAGATTGAGCTGCTCGAATCGGAACTGAAGCAGTTGAGCGCGCGCATCGCCGAGACCGACGCGGAGATCGCGAAGACCGAGCAGGAGTACTCCGAGTTGAAGAGCGAGGAGCAGGTGCTCGTCGATGCATTCAGCGGGTTGACTAACACGGTGTCCGGGTTCGAGAGGCGAGCCAGGAGTCTGATGACGCAGCTGCCGCCACCAGTAGTCGAGACGCTTTCGCAGCTGACCGCGCTTCTCCCCAAGGATCCGGACAACACCAAACAGAAGCTACCGGCGCGCTTTCTCAACGTCTGCGGGATCTTCGATGCCGTGAACAAGTTCAATCAGGAAGTCACGGTCACACCTGAGTTGAAGACATTCCCCGACGGATCTCAGGCACAGGTGACGGCGCTCTACATCGGGATCGGTCAAGGTTACTACGTCAGCGCAGATGAGTCGGTCGCCGGTTACGGGGCGCCCAGCGAGGAGGGCTGGCGATGGACTCCGGCCAACGAGTCCGCCGCAGCGATCGCGCGAGCCATCGCGATCGTGAAAGCAGAGCATGTGGCCGCGTTCGTCCAGCTACCGATTCGAATCCAATGAGTTTTCTCGTCAAGCGAGTCAATGCCATGAATGCGCTAGGAACTGTAGCGTTGTCCGTCGCGGTCGTTGTCGGCCTATCCGGCGTCGTCCCGGTGGCCGCCCAGGACGGGGATCCAGCCGCGGAACCACGGGCCTCCGCCGGAACCGCGATCTTCGAGGAGGGCATCTCGTTCGAGGGAGCTTCGGCGAGTTTTCAGCAGCAGCTCGATGATGCCATCGCCGAACTCGCCGCGTTGCGCGAAGAGATGGGCGACGACATGATCGAGCTCAATCGCAGGGTGAGCGCGCTGGAGGCGCAGCGCCTCACGACGCGCCGGATCTACGAGGAAAAGACCCG
>BQJX01000526.1 GCA_021604925.1 Gemmatimonadota bacterium | reverse complement strand
CACTCCGCCACGCGCGGAATCCTGAGCTGGGCCGACGGCCGGGTGTGGGTGCTGACCACGGAGCGCGGCCAGCGTGGCAACCTGGTGGACGAGTGGTCGGAAGCGGGGGACTGGCTGCGTCGCTTCGAGATGCCGGAGGGGTACGACTGGCTGCAGGTGGGCCGCGACGGTCGGCTCTACGGCGTGACGCACGACGAGGACGACTATCCCACGGTTCATCGTCTGGACGTCCAACCGGGCGCCTGACGCCGGACTGACGTATCATGCCGGGCGGGATCCGCTCGCCCGGCTCCTACCGGAGGCACGCTGTGACACTCAAGGTCCGCCTGGCCGTGATGATGATCATCCTTCTGGTCGCCGTGATGGCGTTGCAGGCGTTGCTCATGCAGCGCGAGCAGCGCGTGCTGGTGGACCGGCTGGAGGACATGGCCCGCGAGATCGACGAGACCACGCGCGGCTTCTCCGAGAGCACGCTGCAGATCACGGCCGAAGCCGGCGCGATGGACGTGCACCGGATCGTGGAGCGGGTGGACTTTGCCGCGGTGGGCGCGGACTCGGGCCGGATCCAGCGCCTGATGCGGGAGATCGAGCACTCGGGCGGTCCGGACTCCAGCGTTCGGGTGGTGGTGCTGGTGGAGGAGGACTCCACGCACACCCGCCTGGAAGCCCGCTCCGAAGAGGAGCTGATGCGCCTGGTGGAGTCCGAGGCGTCACCGGTCATCCAGCGCTTCCTTCGCCAGCACGCGGACTTCCGTGTGCTCGAAGGGCACGCGGGGCCGGACTCCGCGGATCTGCCGCAGTGGAAGATGCAGCGGACGGTGGGCCGCGACTCCACGGTGCAGCTCATGTTCACGGGCTCGCTGCCGGGTTCGCTCACCGACGACGCCCGCGGCAACATGTTCAAGATCCACCTTCCGTACCCGGCCACCGCGGGCTCGCCGGGCGGCTCCGTGGAGCTTCTCTATCCGGCCGCCGACATTGCCGAGGAGCTGGCGAACGCGCGCCGCCGCAGCTGGCTGTGGCTGGCGGGCCTGCTGGGCGTGGGCGCCACGGGCGCGGTGGCGCTGGCGTTCCAGTTCACCCGTCCGATCCGTCGCCTGGAGACGTCGTTTGGTCAGGTGGTGGGCGGTGATCTGGAAGTGCGCGTGGAGCCCGAGCGTCCGGACGAGATCGGGCGCCTCACCCAGTCGTTCAATCTGATGGTCTCGCGTCTGCGCGAGAAGAAGGTGATCGAGGAACGTCTGAGCGAAGCGGAACGGCTGGCGGCCGTGGGGCAGTTGGCGGCGGGCGTGGCCCACGAGGTGCGCAATCCGCTGAACGCCATGCGGCTGACCATGGGGCAGCTCGGCGACAAGACGGCGCCGCCGGCCGGGACCCCGGAGCGCGAGAGTTTTGATCGCTACGTGGGGATCGTGACGTCGGAGCTGGCGCGGCTGGAGCGATTGGTGAGCACGTTCCTGGACCTCTCCCGCGAGGACACCGCCGTGCGCGAGCGTGTGGATGTGACCGCGAGTCTCCGGGACAGTCTCCAGCTGCTCTCGGCCGAAGCGCGCGATCGCCGCGTGGACCTGGTGGTGGACGTGGCGGACGGCCTGGAACTGATGGGCGATCCCGGCCGGCTCCCGACCGTTTGGAACAACCTGATCACGAACGCGCTGAACGCGGTGGAGTCGGGCGGCACGATTCACGTGCTCGCCCGGCAGGAAGAAGAGGAGATCCTGCTGGAAGTTCGCGACGATGGCGCCGGCATCGACCCCGCCGTGCTGCCACGGATCTGGGAGCCGTTCTTCTCCGGGCGCAGCGGCGGCACCGGCCTCGGGCTCAGCCTGGTCCGCGCGATCGTGGATCGCCACGGCGGCCGCGCCGAAGTCACCAGTCAGCCGGGAGAAGGGACCTGCCTGCGAGTCTGGTTTCCCTCGGGGGGTGCCGCGTGAGTCGGAACGCACTTCGGGTGCTGGTGGTGGACGACGAAGAGGCGCAGCGCGAGATCCTGGGCGACATCCTCCGGGATCAGGGTTACGAGGTGGAAGTCCACTCCGACCCGCGCGCGGTCCTGGATCGACTGCGGCGCGGCCCCGTGGATCTGCTGCTGAGCGATCTGCGGATGCCGGGCATGGATGGACAGCAGCTGCTGCGCGAGGCGCGGGCCGTGCAACCGGAACTGCTGGTGATCCTCATGACCGCCTACGCCACGGTGGCGTCCGCCGTGGACGCCATGAAGGACGGCGCGTTCGACTACCTGCAAAAGCCGTTTGCCAAGGATGAGCTGATCCAGCGACTGGAGCGCGCCGCGGAACGCACCGCGCTGGCGCGGGAGAACCGCGAGTTGCGCCAGGTCCTGGGCAACGAGGCCCGCGGCCGCATCCTGGGCGGGAGTCCGCCCGTGCAGCGACTGCGCGATCAGCTGCAAAAGGTGGCCGACCGCACCGTGGACGTGCTGCTGAGCGGCGAGAGTGGCACCGGCAAGGAACTCGCCGCGCGGCTCGTCCACTACGCGGGAGTCTGCGCGGCCGGTCCCTTTGTGCCGGTGAACTGCGCGGCCATCCCCGAGAGCCTGGCCGAGAGCGAACTGTTCGGACACACCAAGGGTGCCTTCACGAACGCGACCGAGTCGCAGATCGGACGCTTTGAGCAGGCGGACGGCGGCACGTTGTTCCTCGACGAAGTGGTGTCCATGCCGCTCACGCTCCAGTCCAAGCTGTTGCGGGTGTTGCAGGACCGGGTGGTGCAGCCTGTTGGAGCCGGGACGCCGCGGCAGGTGGACGTCCGCATTGTGGCGGCCACGAATCGGGATCTGCGACTGGCGGTGGAGGAAGGCACCTTCCGCGAAGACCTCTACCATCGTCTCAACGTGGTGGAGATCGTGCTGCCGCCGCTGCGCGAGCGCGGCGAGGACATCCTCACGCTGGCCGCCGTCTTCCGGGATCGCGCGGCCGATCGCTCCGGCGTTCCCGCGCCGCCCCTGGATCCGGAGCTCTGCCGCTTCCTGGAGAGCTATTCGTTCCCCGGCA
>BQJX01000525.1 GCA_021604925.1 Gemmatimonadota bacterium | reverse complement strand
AGGGCATAGTTGAGCGCAAAGATCGCGCCGGCGACGAGTGCCAACATGGTCGCCAGCACGCCGCCGACGAATGCCTTGTTGCGCTTCGCGAACTTGCGTGCATGGTAGAAGGAGCTAGGCACGCGCGCGACGATCGGCTCGTCGGCAAGGTGGCGGCGAACGTCCGCCGCCATCTCCGCGGCCGAGGCGTACCGCCTGGATGCTTCCTTCTCCATCGCCTTGGCGACGATGACATCGACGTCGCCACGGAACATCGTGTCGATCGAGACGAGGCGCTGCGGATCGACCTCCTGGATGACGCGCGCCGCATCCGGCACCGATCGACCGACCAGGTCATGGGGCAGCTTGCCGGTGAGAAGCTCGAACAGCAACACGCCCAGCGCATAGATATCGCTGCGCAGGTCGAGGTCTTCGAGGTTGCCCGAAACCTGTTCGGGACTCATGTAGGTGATCGTTCCCACCAGTTGCCCGACCTGGGTATGGATCGTCGTCACCTCGAGGTCCTGGCCCGTAACGCGAGCGATTCCGAAGTCCAGTACCTTGGGTGTGCCATCCGACGTGACCAGGATGTTGTCCGGCTTGAGGTCACGGTGGATGACGCTCTTCTGGTGTGCGTGCTGCACCGCATCGCAGACTTTCGCAAAGAGCTCCAGGCGCTGGGGGACGGAGAGATTCTCGGTGGTTACGTGCTGTGTGATCGATCGGCCGTCGATGAGTTCCATGGCCAGATAGGCGTGGCCGCCGGCAGTCTTCTCGAGCATTCCCGAGTCGAAGATCTGCGCGATTCCCGGATGCTTCAACCGACCGAGGATCTCCGATTCCTGCCGAAACCGGCGCAGCATCTGGTGGGACACAGCGTGTCGGGCAAGGACCTTGAGGGCGACGAGTCGCCTCGGCTGATCCTGCTCGGCCTCGTACACGATGCCCATGCCGCCCTGACCGAGAATCCGGATGGGGCGATAACGCCCGATGCGTTCCGGCAGCTCGGGTTCTGGTTCGTCGTTTCGGAGTCGACCCGCTTCCGACGCTTGCTCGACGGCTGCTGCGGCCAGTTCACCATCGATCGCCAGGCTCGGTTCCGGCGCCTCATCGCAGCGAAGCAGAGCCTCGACTTCTCGCCGGAGCTCCGGATCCCCCTGGCACTCGGCGTCCAGGAGGGCGCCTCGTTCCTCCGAATCAAGCTCCAGTGCCCGGTCGAAGAGTTCGTCGATGCGACGAAACCTCTCAGGGTTCACGGCCGTCACCCTCGGCCAGTTCTTTCACCAGCCAGGCCTTGGCTTTGCGCCACTCGCGCCGCACCGTCACCTCGGAGATCCGCAGGGCCTCCGAGATCTCATCGACGGTGAGTCCGCCGTAGTACCGAAGTTCGACAATGGCGGCTTTACGCGGGTCCAGCCGCATGAGTTCCTGCCGCGCGTCCTCCAGATCCAGCACGTCCAGCTCGTCGGTGTTCGCGTCGGAGTCCAGTACGGACAACGTCACGCGCTGCCAGTTGCCGCCACGCTTCTGAGAGGACCTGGCACGGGCGTGGTCCACCAGGAGTTCCCGCATCAACTTGGAGGCCAGGGCGAAGAAATGGGCTCGGTTCGTCGGGCGAATCGTCGTCTGTTCCACCATCCGGATGTACGCATTGTGAACCAGGGCTGTCGGCTGCAACGTGTGGCCGACCCGTTCGGCCTTGAAGTGCGCCGCGGCGAGGGCCCTGAGCTCGGAATAGACCAGCGGCAGAAGGTCGGCGAGGCCCGAACGCTCACCCGTCGCGAATTCATCCAGCAGCATCGTGATCTGATCGGAGGAGAGGGAACTCATAGCGATGCAGCATAAGGCATTACGCCTCAAAACCCTCAAGAAAATTCCGCCCGCCCGCCGGTCTTTTTCTGAATGGATGACCGGCTGTGGGCACCAATTCCGCAAGGTTTTCGGTAGCCTGTTCAGGCGCGGATGGCGTCTGTCGCCTGATTCCGGCGCGGATGCGTCTGTCGGATTGCATCATGACTTCCTCGACTTCGACAAGGTTGGACCACGCCGCCGGGTGGACAGTATCAGCCTCTTGCTGGAGACACAGATGCCTTACTCACGGTTGACCGTACTGATGGTTTTGCCGGTCCTCCTCGTTTCGACGAGATTGAGTTCCGCGACCGTCCTCCAGGTGGATGAGGTCGGCCCTCACGGGTCGCAAGCCCTGCCGGCCATCGACGCTCTGCCGGTTCTTCGGCCAGGCGACATTGTCACCGGCGTCATCGAAAAGTCCGATCCGCGCATCGAGACCGCCATGCTCGGATGCAGCAACTGCAGCAACTGCGGGGCTTCGATCGTACGTGGCAAGACGTATCGTATCGAGCTTCCGGACGACGGACCGTACACGATCGAGCTCCGCTCCTACTCTTTCGACGCGTACCTCGTCTTGCGTAACGAAGCCGGCAAGGTGCTTGCCGAGGACAATAACGGGCTCATCCGTTTGCACTCCAGACTCGTCATTTCTTCTCCCACCGCCTCTGGTGGCTCGTTGCGGCTCGATGCCTGTGCATCCCACGACAAGACCGGCGCGTTCGAGCTTCGGCTGCTCGAAGGGAAGCCGGATCCGCTGACCCCTCTCGAGAAGAGTGCCGCTGAGCTCACGGATGCACGCAAGGAACTCCGGAGCGTCGAACACGAACTCGGCAAGACAGATCCCCAGACCGCAGATCGTCTCTACCGACTGGCCGGGCTCTTGATGGACCGGGGAGACTATGGCGGCGCGAGGTCGCTCCTGGAACGCGCGCTCACGATCTTCGAGACCGCTTTCGGGCACACCCACGACGATACGGTCAGCTGCCTTGGCGAACTGGCCCTCATTCACGTTCACGAGGGGGACTACGCCGCCGCAAGGCCTCTTCTGGAGCGTGTGCTCGCAATCACCGAGCGGACTTTCGGTACGAAGCACCCGCATACCGCCGCAAGCCTCGCCAATCTGGCAGTGCTGCTCCGCGCCCAGGGTGACCACGCCGCTGCAAAGCCGCTACTGGAGCGTGCACTCG
>BQJX01000524.1 GCA_021604925.1 Gemmatimonadota bacterium | reverse complement strand
AACGTTCGACTTCGGCGGTGGCGATGACACGGACCTCGGCCCGTGCGCGTTCCTGGCCGGCGACTGGATCAGCCCCGCCCTTTCGGAAGCGCTGCCGGCCGCCGGACTGCGGGTGTTCGCTTCGGTGTCCACTTCGGCGTCGCCGAGCGACTCGTCCACGGTGCGGCTGCAGATTCCCCCGAACGGAATCACGGTCCAATCCGGGAACGACGGGCCGATCGACGCCGGCGTGGACAACCCCAACCAGATCGTGCTCAGCACCGCCGCCCTCCTCGCGTCCCTGGAGCTGACGCCGTCGGCCAGTACGATCGGACAGACGGTGACGGCGCGCATGACCGTGCGCAACGTCGGCACCGTGGCGATCGACTCGATCCAGCCGTCCGCGTTGGTCCAGGATGTACCCGGCCGGCTGGGCCTCCTCTCCGGCCCCACGCCGCCGATGTTCAGTCTGCCACCGGACTCGGCCGCCGTGACCACGTGGTCCTTCCAGGCCGATTCGTCCGGCACGGTTCGGGTCACGGGTGACGCGAGCGGCGTGGAGCAGGGTTCCGGGCTGGCCCGGCGCTCGCTGGGATCGCAGTCGAACGCGCACCAGGTGTTTGTGGAAGCCGTCGACCTGCAGCTGACTCCGGTGGAGTCGATGCCGTTCTCGATCAACCGGGGCCAGACCGGCGTGGTTCCGCTGAGTCTCACGCTCTCGAGCCCGGGCGGCGCGGGCGGGTCCGACGTGGTCCTGCTGGGTCTGACCCTCCGCCTGGAAGACGAGGCGGGGGCCGGGATCATCCCGGCGGACCTGCTGAGTCGGATCGTGGTGAACGAGGGAACCACGGTCTACCTGGACAAGACGGCGCTGGAGACATCGGGATCCACGATCGACTTGACCCTGACAACCGCCGCGCGGGTGGAGAGCGGCGCCCAGGCAACGTTGAGTCTGGCGCTGGACGTGTCGCCCACGACCACGGTTCCGAACTTCCGCCTGATCGTGGACTCCGCGGCCGCGCTGTTGGCGCAGGACGCAACCAGCGGCGCCCCCGTGACCATCTCCCCCGCTCCCGGCGAGTCGTTCCCGGTGCAGTCCGGCCTGGCCCGAGTGGTGGGCGAAGCCACCCGACTGGACGTGATGGCGCCCGCCGATCCGGCTCAGAACGCGGCCCAGGGGCAGCCCGCAGTGAGTCTTCTGCGCCTGCAGTTCACGAACCCGGATCCCGACAGCCTCGCCGCCGACGTGCGGTTGAGCTCCTTCCGGATCACGGTGACCGACTCGGCCGGCGCGCCGCTCCCGGATCCGGAACTCCTCCTGGACCGCATTCGCGTGCGCAGTGCGGTGCAAACCCTGGTGGATCGCGCGGTCGGGGTCGGAGACGGCACCACGCTGGGCCTCGTCCTTTCGCCGCTGCTCTCGATTCCCGTCGAAACGCCGCTGACGCTCCTGGTGGAAGGCGACCTCTCGGCCACGGCCGCCCTGGGTGGCTTCCGGGTCGAACTGGCGGACTCCACCTTCTTCGACGCGCGGGACGCGAACACGGGGCTGTCGCTGCCGGCCGTGTACGCCACCGACCCGGTCCAGGGACCGGTCGTTACGGTCATGGCCCCCGCCGAGTCGTTGCTTGCGGGCGGTGCGGCGCAGATGCCGTCGTCGCTTCTCGTGGGCGACGTGAACGTTCCCGCACTTACCGTGATCATGAAGCATCCCGGCGGACCCACCACCGGTGCGATCCGGTGCGACAGCCTGGCCATCGAACCCAAGAACGAACTCGGACAGCCGCTCCTCCCGGCCACGTTCATCGATCGACTCGAAGTGTTTCGTCGGGGCGCCTCGGTGGGACTGGTCACCGACGTGCCGACCACGGGCGGCGTGATCGTGGTCCCGCTGACCGTTCCGGCATTCCCGCCGGGCGCCATCGACTCGCTGGAGATCCGGTTCGACGTGGAGGTCACGGCCCCGGCGGCCGCCCTGCAACTCGCACTGCCGCCCGCGGGGATCTACGCCTACGACGAGAACGTGGGGACCCGGATCACCGTGCAGCCCGACAGCGGCGCGGCCTTCCCGTTGAGCTCCGGCCTGGCGCAGCTGGAGTCGCCCGCGCGCGAACTGGTGGTTGCGTTCGAAGACGCCATGCCCGCCGTTCTCTCGGCGGACGGCGGCATGATCTCGTTTGCATCGCTCGGGCTGCAGAACACTGCGGACGCGAACGCCGGTGACATTCGCCTGGACCGTCTCGTGATCCGGGCCGCCGACGCGGATCTCGTCCCGATGGACGTGGGCGCCGCCATCCTGCAGATCGACGCCTACGTCAGCGGCGACCTGTGGGCGACCACCGGCGAACTGGACCCGCTGGCCAAGACGGCCGTTCTCATGGCGCCCGCCGAGAAGGCCGTATCGCCGGGAATCGTGGAAGCGGTGGAACTGCGCGCCACGCTCCGGGAAGACTCCGACGTGGAGGGACTCCGACTCGGGCTCGACGCCCAGGGCGTGGGCGTGTTGCAGCCCGCCAGCTCCGTGCTGTCGATTCTGGTGCTCGCCCAGGAGGGAAGCTCGTTCCCGTTCTGGACGCAGTCTGGCAACTTCAGCGAGTCCACGCTGAAGGACAGCTGGGCGAACTTCCCGAATCCGTTCGCCGCGGGACGCGAGCAGACCACGTTTGCGTTCTACCTCCCGCAGTCCGGACAGGTGTCGATGCATCTCTGGTCGGTGCGGGGACGCAAGGTCGCCACGCTTCTGGACAACGTCCCCCACGTGGCCGGATTGCATCAGGACACCACCTGGGACGGCCGCAACGATCGTGGCGAGATCGTGGTGAACGGCGTGTACCTGGCCGAGATCGCGGTCACGTTTGCGGACGGATCCAGCGAACGCCATCTGCGGAAAGCGGCGGTGGTTCGATGAGGGCGTTGCTGCGAATCTCGGCCGGCGTCCTCGCCGCGAGTCTGACCGGCGCGGGCGGCACGCTGGCCGCGGACGGCGACGCGGGAACGGTGTCCGTGTTCGCGTTCGGCGCGGGAAACCGGGCGCTGGCCA
>BQJX01000523.1 GCA_021604925.1 Gemmatimonadota bacterium | reverse complement strand
ATACCCATCGATCGAACGAGCGACGCGGCACCCAGCAGCGCCCCCGCCAGGAGCGCATCGCGCCAGGCTTCCGAGTCACGGAACACCAGTACGCGTTCGAACGCCAGCACGATGAGGAACAGGAACAGCGTCTCGGCCCAGAGCAGATGCGAGAACGCCACGTGCGACGGGTAGAAGGCCAGGAACGCCGCCGCCGCCAGGCCCACGCTCTCCCCGCCGAGCCGCCGCCCCAACCGATAGACGAACCACGTGGTGGCGATCGACAGGAGCACCTGCAGCAGGCGCACGCCCAGAACATCCCCGCCGGCCAGCGACAACCCGGCGGCCACGAACGACTGGTAACCCGGCGCGCGCCAGAGGACGGGCGCTTCGCCGGCAGCCACGCGTCGCCCGAACTCCAGGAACTCCACTTCGTCGTAGCGGGGGGTGAGGTCGGCAACGCCGACCGCGAGCAGGACCTTCAGCAGGCCCGAAGCGAGCAGCACCAGGAGGATGCCGCGGTTCAAATCCGTCCCCGGACGTAGATGTCCGTCCACATGCCGGCAACCTCCACGAGCGTGTGAAACACGTGGCTGGGGCGTACGGTCGACTCGCCGGCGGTGCGGGGAAAGTGTCGCACTCCGACTTCGGTCATCTTCATGCCGGCGCGCGACGCCTTGGCCAGGATCTCCGTATCCACGAAGAACTTCTTGGACTCGATGTTGATGCGCTCGAAGACCTCGCGGCGGAACAGCTTGAACGCGCAGTCCACGTCGCGCACGCGAATCCGGAACAGCACGCGGACGAGCAGGTTGTAGCCCCACGAAAGCACGAGCCGGGAGAACGGATCGAATCGGTAGATGCGGAACCCGCACACGATCTCGAAGTCGTCGATGGAGGCGAGCAGGTTCTTCAGCTCGCGCACGTCGAACTGGTTGTCGGCGTCCGTGTAGAACACCAGCGGCATCACCGCCGACGTGAATCCGGTCCGAAGCGCCTTGGCGTAGCCCTGGTTCACCTCGTGCACCAGGAGACGCAGCTTGGGCACGTCCTCGTTCAGCCGCTCGCAGATGGCGCGCGTTTCGTCGCGACTGCCGTCGTCCACCACCAGGATCTCGAAGTCATCGAACTGCATGTCGGTGAGCACTTCGTTCACCGAACGCACCTGCGACTCGATGTTCTCTTCCTCGTTGTACGCGGGAAGCACCACCGAGATCTTCCGGCCGATGCCGGGCGCGGGGACCTCAGCCAAGGTAACCGAGTCCCTTCAGTCGTTCCCGGATCTCGCGCATGTCTTCCTCGCTCATTTCACTGGGGTCTCCGCTGCCGCTGTCGCTGGCGGGCGGGGCCACGCGGATGGGTCGCACCGCTTCCTGCTCGGTGAAGGCGTCCTGAAGCACGCGCCCGTCGAAGTCCTCCGGAACCCCTTCCCCCAGATAGTGGAGGATGGTCGGAGCCACGTCGATGAGGTTTGCGCCCTGGATCTCGGCGCCGCTCCGAATGCCGGGCCCCCGCATGAACAGGATCCCGTTCATGCGATGGTCGCCGGAATTGCCGTAGGCCGGCTCCACGAACCGGTTGGACGTGAAGTCCACCGTGCCGAGCGCCTTGTTGCGCATGTCCCGCGGCAGGAACGTGAGGTCCGGAGCCCGATCCGCATGGGCGCCGTGGTACAGCTCCTCGCTCCGCCAGATGTCTCCGATCAGCGGCTCGCCCGTCTCCGGATCCCGGAGTTCGCGGAGGCCGCGCGCCAGGTCGTCCAGCACGGCTTCGGCCTCGGTGCCGGGCTCCACGATCCCGTGCGGCTCGCGCCCCTTCAGGTTCAGGAACAGCTGTCCGTAGTTCCCCTTGGAGTAGACCTTGGTGCGCGACCAGTCCACGTCGTTCAGCGACAGGAACACCCGGTTGATGCGCTCCAACAGCCGCTTGCGCGTGCCCACTCCGGCCGACAGCCGCAGCCGCGCAAAGCCCAGGCGCATGGACAGGCGGTAGCCGAGCGCCGGCGACAGGCCCAGCTCGAACAGGGAGCGGCGAACGAACGCGCCGATGCCCGGCTTGAGGCGGATCCACCCCTGCTGCAACAGCCACACGTTGAACACCAGGAACTGGTGAATGGGACCGAAGCCGTGATCGGAGATCACCAGCGTGGTCACGTCTTCTCCCGCGGCCTCGATCCACTCGCCGACGGCCGCGTCCACCTGCCGCCAGTACCCCACGGCGCGATCGCGATGGATGTGGGCTTCGGCCGGGTCGTGCATGGGATGGCGCTCGTCGAGCAGGTGCCACAGCTCGTGGCCGAAGCGGTCCGTTCCCCACACGTGGAACATGGCAAAGTCCCACTCCTTGTTCTCGATCAGCCAGCGGTTCGCGCGGCGGTTCGCCGCCAGCACCCGCTCCAGCTCGTCCAAGACCACGCCCGCGCGCCCCTTCCGGTACACCTCCACGTGGTACAGCTCGTAGGGGCCGGTCGCTTCTTCCACTTCGCGCAGCAGGCCGTGCGGCCACGTGAACTCGCGGTCGCCCATCGGCGTGAGGAAGTCGCCGATGAGATGCCCGTTCACCGGGGTCGGCGGATACGTGACCGGCACGTTCACCACCATCACCTTCTTGCCGGAGTCTCCCAGCAACTGCCAGAGCGTGCGCCCCGCGCGGCTGGAAGAGCTGACCGGCACCTCTTCGAAGCCGCCGGGCGCGCGCATGAAGAACTCGAAGACGCCGTGCTTGCCGGGATTCTTGCCGGTCATGAACGAGCACCACGCGGGCGCGGTCACGGGCGGCACGATCGATTGCAGGGGTCCGGTCACGCCCTCGTCGCGCAGGCGCGCGAGATTCGGAAGCGACCCGTCGGCGAGCCAGGGACCGATCAGGTCAAAGGTCGTACCGTCGAGCGCAATGACGAGGACGCGGCGCGACATCTCTACTCAAGCAGCAGGAAGACGGGGCTGGACCACGCCATTCCGCCGAGTTCGTCGGTCCCGCGGAGATAGAGCCACGTGGACTCCGTGAGCGGCTCCGTGGTGTGCGTGAGTTCCACCACGTCC
>BQJX01000522.1 GCA_021604925.1 Gemmatimonadota bacterium | reverse complement strand
GGACAGGAACGGGTTCGGTGGGACATCGGACCGGCGCGAGTAGAGGGAGCCGGCCGCCCACAGGGCCGAGGCCAGCAGGACCGCAAGGCCGCCCACCAGCACCTGCGGATCCGCGGCGATGTCGCCTCCCGGCTTCACGAGCAGCGCCACTCCCCCGAACCCGAGGACCAGGCCCGCCACGGAGCGGCGTGAGGGACGCGCGGCCGGTTCCACCACCCACGCCATCAATCCCATCCACAGCGGCATGGAGGCCACCAGCAGCGCGGCCAGGCCGGACGGGACCCACTGCTCGGCCCAGGTCACGAGTCCGTTTCCACCCAGCAACAACAGCGTGCCCACGATGGCCGTGGCGCGCCACTGGCTGCGGGTGGGTGCGGGAATCCCGCGGCGTCGGCACCAGACGTAGAGAAGCACCCCGGAAACGCCGAACCGCACGGCCGCCATCAGGAAGGGCGGCATGGTCTCCACCGCCACCCGGATGGCCAGGTAGGTGGAGCCCCAGATGAAATAGACGGCCGCGAACGCGAGCAGCACGGCCAACGTGTGGCGATCGAGGCGGGCGAGCGGTGCCATGCGACCTCCGGGAGCGGGCGAGAGAAGACACTACCCCAGCGGGAAACCCGGCGTTCGCCACTTTCGGCCCTGGAGCGAGGGGTCCCGGCGCCCGCCCCCGCCAGGACCGCCCCTTGACCGCGCCCCCTCGCTTTCCTACGCTGTCCCGGGAACGTGCCGGCAGCACGAGGGTTGGGGAACGACGACGGGAGGTGCACGTGTCCATTCGCATGACCAGGGCCCTGCTGGGCGTTGCCACCGCGTTCACGCTGCTGGGCGCCGGGGTGTCCGCGTCCGCCACCGAGATCCTGGCCATCCGCCACTGGTCCTCGCCCGAGCGCACCCGGATCGTCCTGGATCTGTCCGGGCCGGCTTCCTACCTGCATCGGGAGCTGGGGTCGCCGCCGCGGGTCGCCGTGGACGTGGCCGACTCCCACTTCCGGATTCCGGTGGAGGCGATTCCCATCGACGACGGGGTGGTGGAACGCGTTCGCTTCAACCGTCTCGCGCAGAGCGGCAAGGCTCAGGTGGTCCTGGACCTCACCGCGGCGACCGGCTACGACGTGTTCGCGCTGGAGCGTTTCGACGAGAAGCGGGATCGCATCGTCATCGATGTGCGCAAGCCCGCCGCGCCCGCTTCCCCGATGCCGTCGGTGACGCCGAGCGGCCGACCGCGTGCCCCGCGGCAAGAACACGCGATCGACCCGGAAACGTTCGGCGACTTCGTGGTCATGGTGGACCCCGGCCACGGCGGCGAGGACACCGGGCGGCAGAACCCGGACGGCCTGCGCGAGAAGCACCTGGCGCTGGAGTTCTCCAAGGCGCTCGCCGACGAGATCAACAGCCGGGTGGGATTCCGCGCGGAACTCACGCGGACGGGCGACTACTTCATCAGTTTGAAGCGGCGTCGGGATCTCGCGGAGGAGCGCGGCGCCCACCTCTTCGTGAGTGTGCACTTCAACTCGGCGCCCTCGCGCACGGCGCGCGGCACGGAGATCTTCTTCGTGTCGTTGCGGGGGGCGGAGGATCGAATGACCCGCGAACTGGTGGAAGCGGAAAACTCGGCGGATCTCGTGGGCGGTCTCGCGCCGCGCGACGAGGACACCACCACGGACCTCACGCGGATGCTGGTGGACCTGCGGCAGTCGGACTCGGTGGAGCGAAGCCAGCAGCTGGCCGTGGCGCTCAACGACCACGTGGATCGCGTCCCGAACGTGGTCACGCGCAACGTGAAGCAGGCCGGGTTCGCCGTGCTCAAGTCGCTGTTCATTCCCGCGGTGCTGGTGGAGGTGGGCTTCCTCACGAACCGCGAGGATGCCAACCTGGCCCGCTCCAGCCGGCACCGGGAGCGCTACGTCGAAGCGCTCACCGACGGCCTCGTGGAGTACTGCGAGCGCGTGGAGATCCCGCGCCTGGGCTGGAAGATCCACACGGTGTCGCGGGGAGAGTCGCTCTCCCAGATTGCCGGCAGCTACGCCATGAACCTGCAGGCGCTCCGGGATGCGAATCAGCTGTCCGGAGACCGCATCCGCGAAGGGCAGAGGCTCCGCGTCCGTACCCGCTGATCCCCGCCCTCGCTGCATCCGGGCCGATCCGGTACTATCCCCGCACCCGGCGCGGAGCGGAGGAATTCATGGCAATCCAGGGGTCCAAGGAACTGGCGGCGGAGCTGAAGGCCATCCGCAAGGGCAAGGCCGGATCGATCTATCTGGTCCACGGATCGGAAGGCTATCTGGTGCGCACCGCGTCCGAAGCCCTGGCCGGCAGTCTCGCCGACAACACCCAGGCCGAACGAATCACGGTGGACGCCTCGGGCCAGTCCGCTTCGGCCGTGTTGGGTCCCGTCACGTCGCTGTCGCTGTTCGCATCCTCCAGCGTGATCCTGGTGCGGAACTTCGCGCATCTGCTGGTGGGCGAAGAGGCGGAGCGGCTGCTGGCGGGTCTGGACTCCGGCATCGGCGAGGGAAGTGCCATCGTCTTCTCGGCGTCGGGCGCCACCCCCGGCGACAAGATCGACAAGCGCGTGAAGGGGTACAAGGGTCTGGTCAGTCGCGGCTCCGTGGTCGAACTCAACACGCAGAAGCCGGAAGACCTGGTGGTGTGGCTCAAGGAGAAGGCGCGCGAAGACGGCAAGGCGCTGAACGGGGATGCCGCGCTGTTCCTGATCCAACGCGTCGGCCAGAACATGGAGGCGCTGCGGACCGAACTGGACAAGGCGGTGCTCTACCACTGGAACGAGGATCACATCACGGCCGCGGGACTGGCCCAACTGATCGGCAAGTCGCGGGAAGATGCCGTGTGGGACGTGGCCGGGCGGATCGAGCAGCGGGACGCGACGGCCGCGTTGGAGATGCTGACCGACCTGTTCACGTCGGGGACGTATCCGCTGGTCGTCCTCACGTTGCTGGTGCGGCAGACGCGGCACCTGCTGCAGGCCCGCTTGCTGTGGGAGCAGGCGGGGCGACCCTC
>BQJX01000521.1 GCA_021604925.1 Gemmatimonadota bacterium | reverse complement strand
CCAGCGTGAGCGTGGCCGCGTTCAGCGCGTGCAGCAACAACGGATGCGCAAAGAAGTAGAGCGTGCTGCGATTCGTGAGGCACAGCGGCTCGAGGTCGTGGGCCAAGCCGTAGGCGGTGCCCTGCACCTCGGTGTCCTGATCCTCCAGAGGCGGAACCAGCGACGTTCCGACCCACGCGGTTCCGGCAAAGACGCCCAGTCCCAGAACCCACCCCAGCGCATGTCGACGCGGATCCGGGAGGCTTCCTCCGCGTGCCACGCCGACCGCACCGACCAGCGAGGTGAGCAGCCCCAACGCGCCCGCGAACGACGTGGAGGACGGTGCGATTCCCAGGCCCTTCCCCAGGAGCGCCACGGTCACGTTGGCCAGGGCGGCCGCCGCCAGACCGTGCACGAACAGTCGCGCGGCGCCCCGCCCCCGGGCCCACAGCATCCCGGCCACGGCCGGCGCGGCCACCGCCGCCAGACCCAGCAGACAGGCAGCCGCCGCCGACTCGCCCGCCTGGTATCCGAACACGAACGGCCAGTACGGGAGCGACAGGCCCACCCCGGTCGCCGCGATCGCGGTCCAACGACCGCGACTCAAGGTTCGATCCCGAAGAGGAACTCCGCCACTTCATCACGCAACGTCTCGGGCAGGTCCTCCCGCTCCGAGAGCCGCTGGGCCTCCGCCACCGCGTCATCGGTGCGACCCAGTTGCTGCAGGATCTGCACGCGGTGCCAGCGGACCTCCGCGAGATCGCCGCCGGGAGACGCCAGCGCCGCGTCCAGATCCTCCAGGGCCGCCCAGAAGTCGCCGCGCTTGGCGTGAACCATGCCGCGGGTGTCGCGGAAGTACACGTCGTTCGACTCCCAGCGCACCGCGTCGTCCGCGAGCCGCAACGCGAGATCCAGATCGCCGCCGGATTCCTGCAGGTACCACGCATAGCTGTTTTTCAGCTCCGCGCTGTTGGGAAACGTGAGGAGCGCCCGTTCATACGTGGACTCGACTTCCAGACCCAGCTCCCGGCGCACTCGAACGTGCATCTGCAGCATGTCCACGTCGGGGTTCGGGGACTCGCCCATGGTCCGCTCCGCGGCCTCGCGATCGCCCCGCCGCAGTTGAAGCTGCACCAGGTCCGCCCGCGATCGGCTGTCGTGGGGCAGGCGCCGGATCACGCGCTCCAGCGCCCGCTCGGCCTCCTCGGCCAGATGGTGCCGCGCGTAGAACTCGTAGAGGCCGCGCTGGATCTCCTCGTTCAGGGAGATCTCGTAGAGGAACATGGAACCGTTGCCGATGACCTCGTCCGGCTCCACACCCGCCAGCCACGGATAGGGATCCCCGCCGCCGGGTGCCCGGTAGTAGACACCCTGCAGGTTGGTCGTGCTGACCGCGAGCCACTGCTTCCCCTCGGACGGAAGAACGACCCACGGGTCGCGCTGCTTGGCGCGCGGTGCCGGCGGAAGGAGCTGCCACTGCATCCCTTCCACGAATGGACTGGCCGTCCCGAAGTAGCTCAACACTGCACCGTTCGCTCCGCGCTCGCGCAGCTTCCGCGCTGCCGTGGAGAGGTCCTGCCCCCAGTCGAGATTGGAGTCGCCCAGCAGTCGATGACCGCCGCCCGCAAGCCGCGCCGCCTCGTTGAAGTAGGAGAGGTAGTGCGGGTGAGCGACCAGCGTGCCGACGGCGTGCCAGAGCAACAGCACGGCGACCGCCGCGCGCGCGCCGAGCCCGCGCGGGCCCGCCTCGCGCAGGGGCCAGACTGCGAATCCGATCAGGAATGGAAACAACGGGAGCAGATGGCGCACGCCGAGGCCCAGGTTCGCGGCCACGTTGGAGAACAGCACCAGCGCCGCGGGAGCCGCCAGGAACACCAGTTCGCGACGGCGCATCGGCGCGTGGCGGATCAGCAGCACCAGCGACCACACGCCGAGCGCGAGAAGCGGCAGCGGCACCTTGACGGCCAGCGTGAGGAACGACTGCCACCACCATCCCTGCTCGGCCCGCATGCCCAGCAGGAAGACCGGATGCCCGGCCTCCGTGTACAGGATCACGTCCTTCATGCCGCGCGCGAACTCCACCGACGGCCACGGCACGCTGGCCATGACCTCGTACGGGATCCGGCGGAGCCACGACATCTGCTCGGGCCCGACCCCGCGTCCGGCCATCCCCAGCGAGCGGATCGTGGTGAGGTCGAACTCGAAGCCGTAGCAGGCGAACACGAGCAACTCGCTGAACACGAAGGCGGCGCCCAACAGAAGGGCCGCGTGCCCCACCGCGCGACGCCACGGTCGCTGTTCGCCGGGCACGAGCGCCAGCAGCAGCCACACCGGCCCGTACGAGAACGCGGAAAACTTGGTCACCATGCTCACGCCGATGGCCGCCGCGGCCGCCACCACCCAGCGAGTCCGTCCCGTGCGCCACGCCTGCCAGAGGAACGCGGTGGTCGCCACCACGCAGAGCGACAACGGCACGTCCGTGGTGACGAGTCGGGTGTGGGCCAGGAACGTGGGCGAAAACGCGTACAGCCAGAGCGCGGCCACGGCGCCCAGCGGTCCCACCATGGCCCGCATCCACCACCAGAGGAGGGCGCCCAGCAACGTCCCGATCAGCACCATGGGCACGCGCCCGGCAAACACGATGCGCGCCGAGTCCGCGCCCGATTCGTAGAGGACCTCGCGGGCGTAGTCCCACTGCTCGCCGGCGTCCCAGGCTTCGCCCGCGGCCGGTGCCTTGGCCCCGGCCAGGGACGCGCCCACTCCCGCCAGCAACTTGGGGAGAGCGGGATGTTCCGGGTTCATCCGGAAGTCGCCGGTCTGCACGTAGGAGATTCCGGCCGCCAGGTGCGCGGGCTCATCGAACGTGGGGTTCTTCTGGCGAGCGGACAGCAGCGCCAACGCGGTGAACAGCAGCAGCAGCGCCGCCACGAGAACGCGTTCCGTCCGGGCGTTCATCGGGCGAGAATCCAGTCCGCCGCTTCGACCAGCGAAGGAAAGGTGCGCTCGGGCGGGTGCACCCCCCGGGCCGCCACGGACTCACCG
>BQJX01000520.1 GCA_021604925.1 Gemmatimonadota bacterium | reverse complement strand
ATCGATTCGACATCGCGTCCGTGGTAACCGACCTCGGTATACTTGGTCGCCTCGACCTTGAGGAACGGTGCGCGCACGAGCGAGGCCAGACGGCGGGCGATCTCCGTCTTGCCGACGCCGGTCGGGCCCATCATGATGATGTTCTTGGGCGAGACCTCGGCGCGCATCTCCTCGGAAAGCTGTTGCCGGCGCCAGCGATTGCGGATGGCGATGGCGACAGCCTTCTTCGCCTCGGTCTGGCCGATGATGTAGCCATCGAGGTAGGTGACGATCTGCTTGGGGGTGAGGTTCACGGCAATTCCTCGACGTGGATGGAGTCGTTCGTGTAGATACAGATATCGGCGGCGATCTGCAGCGATTCTCGCACGAGCGCGACCGCATCGAGCTCGGTGTGCTTGACGAGCGCGCGCGCGGCGGCGGCGGCGAATGGACCGCCCGAGCCGATCGCCAGGACCCCTTCGTCGGGCTGGATCACGTCGCCGTTGCCGGAGAGCAGTAGCAGCTCCTTGTGGTCGGCGACGATCATGGTCGACTTCAGCGGTCGCAGGGCGCGGTCGGTGCGCCATTCCTTGGCGAGCTCGATCGCCGCCTTGAGAGTATTGCCCTGGTGCTTGTCGAGCATGCCCTCGAACCGCTCGAGCAGGGCGAAGGCGTCGGCGGCGCCGCCGGCGAAGCCGACGATCACCTTGTCATTGTGGAGACGGCGGATCTTGCATGCCGTCCCCTTCATCACGGTGTTGCCGAGAGTTACCTGGCCGTCGCCGCCGACGGCGATGCGGTCGCCGCGGCGCACGGCGAGGATCGTCGTGGCCCGGAGGATGGGTTCGCCGGAGAGCGAGGCGTCCCGGTCGTGCAAATCGATGGTCATCGAGGGTTGTCTCCTGCGGATTCGAGAGTGGCCCGGAAGGCGGTGATCATACTACTTTCGCGCCGTCCGGAACGGGCCGGTATCGCAGTCCCGTCGGGCCGGCGAGCGAGGCCGCGACGCGGTCCTGGTTCGCTTGACAGCCCCATGCCATTACGATAGCTTCCAGCCTTTCCTCGATCCGCATTTCTCGACGCTTCTGGAGACTCTCCATGTCCACTGAATCCTCGCTACGGACGGCGTATCGCTCGCATACCTGTGGCGAGCTCCGTGCCGATCACGACTCGCAGGAAGTGCGTCTCGTCGGCTGGGTCGACACGGTGCGCGACCACGGCGGCGTGTTCTTCGTCCACCTGCGAGACCGCTTCGGGGCGACGCAGGTCACGGTCCACCCGGATCGCAACGCCGACGCGGCGGCCATCGCCAAGGACCTGCACGCCGAATGGGTGATCGCCGTGCGCGGCGTCGTCAACCGGCGCCCGGACGGCATGACCAACGACAAGATGCCGACCGGTGCGATCGAGGTCATCGCCGACGAGCTGACGGTGCTCAACAAGGCCGCGGTGCTGCCGTTCGACATTCGCGAGGCGGACCGCGTATCCGAGGAACTGCGGCTCCAGTATCGATTCCTCGATCTGCGCAACCCCGGCACCATGGAGCCGCTGATCTTTCGCCACAAGCTGTGCATGGAGATCCGCCAGAGCCTGTCGGATCAGGGGTTCGTCGAGATCGAGACGCCGTTCCTGACCAAGTCGACGCCCGAGGGGGCCCGCGATTTCCTGATTCCGTCGCGATTGCAGCGTGGGTCGTACTATGCGCTGCCGCAGTCGCCGCAGATCTTCAAGCAGATCCTCATGGTCAGCGGCCTCGATCGCTACTTCCAGATCGTTCGCTGCTTCCGCGACGAGGATCTACGGGCGGACCGTCAGCCCGAGTTCACCCAGCTCGACATGGAGCTGTCCTTCGTCGACGAGGACGACGTACTGGGCGTCCTCGAGGTGCTGGTCTGCGATATCTTCAAGAATCTGCACGGGCGCGAGCTCGAGCGGCCGTTCCCGCGTATCCCCTATGCCGAGGCGATGGACAAGTACGGCAGCGACGCGCCGGATCTGCGCCACGGGCACGAACTGTTCTCGCTGACCGACTGGGCGAAGTCGACGACGGTGAAGTTCCTGCTGTCGGCAGTCGAGGACGGCGGGGCGGTGCGGGCCCTGCGGGTGCCCGGCGGCGCCAAGTTCTCGCGCAAGGACCTTTCGAACCTCGAGACGGTCGCCAAGGACTACGGCGCCGGCGGGCTGCTGTGGTTCAAGTTCGAGGGCGGCGAGATCAAGTCGCCGATCGCCAAGTTCCTCGATGAGGCCCAGCTGGCCGCGGTTCAGGAGCTGTCCGGAGCGCAGGAGGGTGACGTCGTCCTGGCCGTTTCCGACAAGAACGACGCCAGGGTCAAGAAATCCATGGGCGAGCTGCGCAACCACCTGGCGCGGACCGAGGGCTGGATCAAGCCCGGGCAGTTCGCGGTGGCCTGGGTGGTCGATTTCCCGCTCTTCTACTACGACGAGGAGGAAGGGCGCTACTACTCGGAGCACCATCCGTTCACTGCCCCGAAGGTCGACAATCTCGAGCTTCTCGAGAGCGATCCGGGGTCGGTGCTGGCGAGGGCCTACGATCTCGTGCTCAACGGTCACGAGATTGGCGGTGGCAGCATCCGTATCCACGAAGAGCCGGTGCAGGAGCAGGTCTTCCGGCTCCTCGGCATCGATGAGGAGGAGGCCCGGGCCAAGTTCGGCTTCCTGCTGGATGCGCTCAAGTTCGGGGCGCCGCCGCACGGCGGCATCGCCCTGGGGCTCGATCGCATGGCCATGGTGCTCAACGAAAAGCCGAGTCTGCGCGACGTCATCGCCTTCCCCAAGACGTCCAGCGGCAGCTGCCCGCTAACGGGGGCGCCGGCGGATGTCGATACGTCTCAGCTGGAGGAACTCGGCATCCGCGAGATCCCGAAGCCGGAGAAGACGAGGGGCGAGGACGAAGCCGGATAGGCCCGGAAGCGTGCTGCGGGGGCCAAACGGGGACAGAAACGGGGGGCGCGCTGTTGACAGTGGGCCCGAGAATGCTAGGATTCCGGGCTTCGGACCCGGCCATCGGTATCGACGCGCCGGGAAACGGG
>BQJX01000519.1 GCA_021604925.1 Gemmatimonadota bacterium | reverse complement strand
TCCTCGACCACGGAAACCGATTCGAATCGTTGGCTGGCCAGGGGTGAGCCGTCTTCCGGGGTCATCACGAAGTCGTAGGTACCCGGCTCCAGCCGGAGGACGAACGCTCCGGTCCCATCGGTGGGGTCAGTCCCGCCCGGATACCGATCGCACGTTCCCGGAAGGAACACGTCCACGTCCACTGCCGGCTCGCCGTTCCCCGACTCGTCCGTGACGGTACCCTGGAGCTGAACCCCGCGCGTCAGCGTGATCGTCCCCAGATCCAGATCCCGATCGACGTTCACATCGTAGATCGCGGTCGGCGCGTACGGCAGTCCCCGGGGCGGGTTCACGAAGACGTGGCGCGTTCCCTCGGAGACGTTCACGTCGAACGAACCATCCGAACGGGTGGCATCGTCCGCGGTGGGAATCCGGCGCGCCCCGTCGGGGTCCTCGAAGTCCAGGTCGGCGAAGTAGATCGGCGGGCCCTCCTCGCGGACCACCCGACCGCTCACGACGAATCCGCGGGGCAGGGTCACGTTCACGATCGCGTCGGTGGTCAAGTCCACGCCGTCCACCTGCAGCGGTCCCACGCCGGACCGGAGCGCCGGGCGGAAGACCACGTTCCAGGTTCCCCGCAGTATCGTCGTGGCGAAACGGCCGTCCGCATCGGTGTCGTCCCGAACCGTCGCGACCCGGATGCCGCCGCGAGGATCCCGGACGTCCAGGTCCACGGCCACCACCGGACCGCCGAAGGGATCCAGAACCTGTCCGGACAGGCGAGCCCCCGTGGGCAACGTGACGTTCTGGACCGTGTCGGTTCCGAGGATCATCTCCCGGATGAAGATCGGCGCGAGATCGGTCCGCGACTCGGGCGGCTCGTAGCGGATGTCGTACACCTCCGGCACCACGACCATCTCGTAGCGTCCGAACACGTCCGTCTTGTCCGACTGCGACTCCCAGCCGGGCGCCGACGGATCCACCTTGAACCCGGATTGCGTCTCGAAGAAGTCCAGGTCCGCGTCGGAGACGGGATGGCCCGCTTCATCCGTGATGAGTCCTTCCACGGTCACCTGAGCGGTGGCGACGGGTACGCAGGCGATCGCGGCGATCACGGCCGCCCCCGGAACCCAACGCCACTGGTACTCGAACTTCATCGCTGGCTCCTAGCGGATCAGGGTCATCTTTCGGGTGATCTCCACGTTCTCCGCCCGCAGTCGGTAGAAGTAGATCCCGGCGGCCACCCGCCCGCCGGCCGAGTCGCGGCCGTCCCAGTCCAGGGTCGCGGCGCCGTCGCTCAGCCGGTAACCACGGACGAGGCGGCCGGACGCGTCCAGGATGGCCAACTCGCCGCTCCGCGCTCCCCGCGGCAGTTGGAAGGAGAGCTGGGTGGAACCCCGGAACGGATTCGGCCGATTCGGAAACAGCATTCCCGACGCGTTCAGGGGTCCGGATTCCGGCACCGCCACCGACGACGAGGCGAGGACGATGTCGAGACTCGTGGGTCCGGCGAGCGGGTCCAGCAGGACGGAGCGCGGCAGGAGTCCACTCCCCACCGGCGGATTCGCGACCAGCGCCCAGCTTCCGGACGGCAGGCGAACGGAATAGGCGCCGGAGGGCGCGGTATCATCGTCGATCAGCGGAAACGCCAGGCCGGACGGGACCTCGAAGGCGTCCAGATCCACGTTCGCGACCGGAGTGCCGTAGACGTCACGCACGGTCCCGTTGATCGGAAACCCGGCCGGCAACGTGATCGACCCGAGGTTCGTGGCGCCGGACACGTTCACGTTGCGGACCACGGCTCCCGCCAGCGGCGCGCCGGAAGGTGGGCGCACCATCAGGTCGAAGGTCGTGGCGGGCGACAGGAGAGAGAACGCGCCCAGGACCGTCGTATTGTCGTCCGGGGTCGGCAGGTCCCGGCCCGTCGCCAGGCTCACCATGTCGAGGTCGGCCAGCACGACGGACTGCAGCGACTCGTCGACGACCGTCCCGGTCACGGCGAACCCGGTCTCCAGCGCGATGTCCCCCAGCGGAACGGCGCCCCCGACCACCACGTCGTGGATGGTCTGCCAGGCCCATCCGTTCGCCGCCGGGGGGCGGACGGTGACGTCGTACGACCCGGCGGCCACGAGCACCGAAAGGTTTCCCAAGCCGTCCGTGTCGTCCCGGGGCGTGTAGATCACCTCACCCGTCGCCGCGTCCGTGAAGTCCGTGTCGATGCCCGCCGCCGGTGATCCCACCGGATTCAGGACGCGGCCGGTCACCGCGTGACCATCCGGCAGCGTGATGACCCCCAGAGAGGTGGTTCCCGCCACCGCCACGTTGCGCAGCACCTGCCCGGCCTTGGGCATCCCGAGCGGCGGCGTGAAGTAGACGTCGAACGGAATCCCCGGCACGAACACGGAGAAGTCCCCGAACGCATCCGTGTTGTCGTTCGGCGTGTTGATGATATCTCCGGTTGCGAGATCCTCGAAGTTCAGGTCGACGTTCACCAGCGGCAGGCCCGCCTCGTCCTGGACATGGCCTTGCGCCAGCTGCGCAAAGTAGAGGAGGGCGTCGATCGTGGTGGGGCCGGTAATGTCGACGCGGATCTCGTGGTTCAGGAACATGGGATTGTTGGCGTCGAACAGGATGTCGTACTCGGCCACCGGCACGTCCACGCTGTAGAAGCCGCCGGCGTCCGTGTTGTCGAATGGCGTGAACTCGATCTGTCCCGTGTCCCGATTGAAGAAGTCGAGATCCACGTTGAAGATCCCGAATCCGAGTTCGTCGACCACCTGACCCGAAACGGTGACGCCCGTCGCTCCGGACGCAGCCATCAGCAACAGCGCGGCGGCGCAAGCAGGAATCCGATACAGGTCTCGCAGCATCAGGGGCACTCCTCTAGAAGGCGTAGCGAACGGAAAGTTGATGAAACGTGGCCGACTCGGCGTTCACGTCGAACGCGGCCCCCGGGTCGAACCAGGCGAAGACGTACTCGATGTCCAGACGGGGGATCTCCTCCAGGGCCACGATGAGATCCCACTCGCGTCCGATCTCCGGAGAGTCGCCC
>BQJX01000518.1 GCA_021604925.1 Gemmatimonadota bacterium | reverse complement strand
GCTGGATGAGGCAGAGGCGCCGCGGCGTTCCGCGCGCCCGCGGGCGTCCCGCACCGCGGCGGCCCCGGTGGTCGCTGCACGCGAGGAGGCCGCCGGTGACTTCGCGACGGATGCTGCCGCCGCGGCGGACAGCGATATCCCGGAGAGTGCCCTGCCAAGCAGCGCCCCCGCCGACCGTGTCGCCCCGGGCGACCCCGCGGCCGCGCCGGCGAGCGCCACGGCGTCCGCGGCGGCGGAACTCTGGAAGGGGCTCCTGGCGCGTGTCTCGCAGCGCAAGACGATGCTCGGGTCGTTCCTGGAGCACGGCGCCGCCACGGACTGGGACGGCGACACGCTGTCGACCGTCTTCGAGAACAACTACTACGAGGGCATGGTCAAGCGGCACGAGAACTTCTCGATCGTCCACGAAGAGCTCAAGGCGCTGGTCGGCGGTCCGGCCACGCTTCGCGTGCGGGTCGGGGCGGTTCCGCGGTCCGGACGTGCTGCCGGAAGCGCGGCCGCAGAGGAAGACGCCACCCCCAAGCCCACCAATCCACGAGACCTGCTGGACGACAACCCCGGCCTGAAGCGCGCCATTCACGATCTCGGTGGCCAGCTCATGCAGGGCGGATCCTGAGAGGAGACAGGCTGTGAACATCCAGAAGATGATGAAGCAGATGCAGAAGGCACAGGCACAGATGGCCTCCGTTCAGGAAGAACTCGCCCAGAAGACCGTGGATGCCACGGCGGGCGGCGGAATGGTCAAGGTGGTGGTCACGGGAGACGGCATGTTGCGCTCCCTCACCATCGATCCCGAAGTGGTGGATCCGGAAGACGTGGACATGCTCCAGGATCTCGTGCTGGCCGCCGTGAACGAGGGCAAGCGGCGCGCCGCGGACCTGGCCTCGGCGGAGATGCAGAAAGCCGCCGGCGCCATGGGGTTGCCGCCCGGCATGATCTAGTCCGTGGAACTCGGCTCCGAGGCGCTCGGCCGCCTCATCGATGAGTTCTCGCGGCTGCCCGGGATCGGCCGCAAGACCGCGCGCCGCCTCGCGTTCCACGTGCTGAAGGCGGATCTCCCGATCGTCGAGGGATTCGCGCGGGCGCTCGTGGACGTGAAGCGCCTGGTGACGTTCTGCGAGTCGTGCCACAACATCACCCAGGTCTCGCCGTGCTCGCTGTGCGAGGATCCGCGTCGCCAGGACGTGCTCGTGTGCGTGGTGGAGGAGCCCTCCGACGTGCTGGCAATCGAGGGCACGGGCGAGTACCGGGGGCGCTACCATGTGCTCCACGGAGTGCTCTCGCCGCTCGACGGCGTGGGTCCGGACGACCTCAAGATCAAGGAGTTGCTGGCGCGGCTGCACGAGTCCCGACCGACCGAAGTGATCCTGGCGCTGAACCCGGACACGGAGGGCGACGCGACCTCGTTCTACCTGCAGAAACTTCTGGCGCCCCTGGGCTGCGTCGTGTCACGAATTGCCCGTGGAATCCCGGTCGGCGGGGATCTGGAGTTCGCCGACAGTGTGACGTTGGGACGGGCGATTCAAGGAAGGGAGCGCCTCGGCGAATGACCCTGGCAACTCGGTTGACGGTCGGGCGGCTCGTGATGGCGCCCCTGTTCATGGTCTTTATCCTGCGGGAGACGGTCCATTCCCTGTGGATCGCGTCCATCCTGTACACGCTCGCCGCCGTGACCGACGGCGTGGACGGTTACCTGGCGCGCAAGACCGGCACGGTGACTCCGCTCGGGCGCATGCTGGATCCGCTGGCGGACAAGCTGCTGGTGGGGTTCGCCTACCTGTCGTTCCTGTTCCTGCGCGTGCCGGGCGTGGAACTGTGGATGGTGGCCATCATCCTGGCCCGCGAACTGCTGGTCACGTGGCTTCGCTCGTACGCGGGACGGCGCGGCATGATCATCCACTCCAGCCAACTCGCCAAATGGAAGACGACGTTCCAGATGGTCTTCGTCTTCGGGCTGCTCATTCTGCTCTGCTACCGGGCGTCTTGGGTCGATCCGGCGCCGGAGTACTGGCTCCGCCTGGAGGCGCCCTTCACCGGCTTTGTCTACGGCGCCCTGGTCGTGACCACGCTCATCACGCTGGCGTCCGGCCTGGACTATCTCTGGAAGAACCGCGCGGCGTTCCAGCGCCCGGCCGACTCGGGAGCCGCGTGAAGGCGGTCCTGCGCATCTACGCCACCGGCCTGTGGACCGGTTTCTTCCCGGTCGCCTCGGGGACCGCGGGCTCGCTGCTGGCGCTCGCCCTCTGGTTGTGCGTCCCGATCCTGCCGCTCGGGCAGGAGGGAGTCCTCACGCCGGGGACGATCGCATTCCTGGTGGTGGTGCTGCTGGTGGGAGTGCCCGCCTGCAAGAACTCCGAAGCGGAGTTCGGTGAAGACGGCGGCCCGATCGTGATCGACGAAGTGCTGGGCGTGTGGATCACGATTGCGGGACTGGCGCCCACGCCGTTCGTGGCGATCGCGGGATTCCTGCTGTTCCGCGCGTTCGACATCTTCAAACCGTGGCCCGCCGGGATGGCCGAGAAGTGGGGCGGCGGCTGGGGCGTCATGATGGACGACGTGTTCGCCGGCATCTACGCGGCCATCGCGCTGCGTCTCCTCCTGCAGGTGCCGATGCTCGGGAGCCTCTGATTGATTGCGCGCGTCCTGCTCGTGGGCGATGAGTTGCTGGGCGGCACCATCTCCGATCTCAATGCCGCCGCGGTGGCGCGTGCGTTCGGTCCCCGCGGTGTCCCGCTGGTCGGCGTGGAAGTCGTGGGCGACGATCGGGGCGAGATTGCCGGCGCCCTGCGACGCCTGGCCCCGCTGACGGACTTTCTCGTGATCACGGGTGGGCTGGGGCCCACGGTGGACGATTTGACCCGCGAGGGCGTGGCCGAGGCGCTGGGCGTGGAGGTGCGCGAGCACGAAGCGACCCGTGCGGGAATCGAAGCGCGGATGAGAGCCCACGGGATCGAGCGCCCCGCGGAGTCGGTTCGCCACCAGGCGCACTTCCCGGTGGGCACCGAGCCCGTTCCCAATCCGGCCGGTTCGGC
>BQJX01000517.1 GCA_021604925.1 Gemmatimonadota bacterium | reverse complement strand
CCCCATGAGGACGCGGCCGGATACATCGCGGGGATTCTTGCGCACGAACGGCGTGAGCACGCGAACCGCCTCGCGCGGACGGTCATCCTCGATCAGTGCCTCGGCGGTCGCGGGTGCGTTTCCCGTCCCGCAGCCGAGATTGGGGAGCAGGGCGAGAGCTGCGACGGCGAGGAGCCATGAATAGCGTTGCCTGAGTCTCATCAATCCTGCATCTTACCAAAGCGAGAACCGCGCGTGGGCGGGCATCAGTCGGCGAGAAGGCCGTATTTCTTCATCTTGTTGAACAGGGTCGTACGGTTCACCTGCAACATCTGAGCGGTTTTCTGACGGTTCCACTTGTTGGCTCGCAGGGCGCGTTCGATGATGCGCTTCTCGGGGTCTTTCAGTGCCTCCTTGAGGGGCAGCACGCGGTCGTCACTGGGGATGGTGATCTCCTCTTGCTGCAGTACCGGCGGCAGGTCATCGACCGTGATGTACGGACGCAGTCCGCTCGACAGCACGACGGCTCGCTCGATCACGTTCTCGAGTTCGCGCACGTTGCCGGGCCAGGGGTAGCTCTGCAAGACGCTCATCGCGTCGTCTTCGATTCCCTGGAAGTCCTTCTCGTTCTCCTCGGCATACTTCTGCATGAAGTACTCCGAGAGATACTTCACGTCGATCAGACGCTCGCGCAGCGGCGGCAAATGGATCGAGACGACGTTGATGCGGTAGAACAGGTCCTCGCGGAAGTTGCCCTGACGCACCTCGTCCATGAGATCGACGTTGGTGGCGAGCAGGATCCGCACATCGACCTTGATCGTTTCGTGCTGACCGACGCGCTCGAACTCCTTGTCCTGGAGAACACGCAGCATCTTGACCTGGAGGGCCTTGGACGCGGTCGAGATCTCGTCGAGGAAGATCGTGCCGGAGTGCGCCAGCTGGAACTTGCCGACCTTGTCCTTGAAGGCGCCCGTGAAGGAGCCACGGACGTGACCGAACAGTTCGCTCTCGAGCAGGGTTTCCGGCAGGGCGCCGCAGTTCACCTCGATGAACTTCTCGGCGACGCGACTCGAGTGATGATGGATCGCGCGGGCGATCATCGTCTTGCCGGTGCCGCTCTCGCCGGTGATCAGGACGGTCGCGCGAGTGTCGGCGATCGTCTTGATCGTGTCGAAGATCTTCTGCATCTTGTGATCGTGGCCGACGATGTTGTTGAAGTTGAACCTCATGTCCAGACGTTCCTTGAGGTCCTCGTTCTCGGCGCGCAGGTTCTTCTGGTCGAGAGCTCGCTTGAGAATGACCTTGATCTCGTCGTCGACGAGAGGCTTGGTGACGTAGTCGAACGCACCCTGCTTCATCGCCTCGACCGCGTTCTCGATGGTGCCGAATCCGGTGACCAGGATCATCAGCACCTCGGGGTAGCGCGAGTGGACCTCTTGCAAGAGCTTGAAGCCGTCGATCTCGGGCATGTTGATGTCCGAGAGAACGATGTCGACTTCATGGTCCTTGAGGGTCTGCAGCGCTTCGAGACCGCTCGAGGCGGAACGCACCTCGTAGGCTTCCAGGCGCAGCATCTCGGATAGCGACTTGATGATCAGTGGATCATCATCTACGACCAGTATTCTTCCACGACTCATCGATGAACTTCCTCGATCCCAGTGGGCATCTTCGATGTCCAGTTTGTCTTTCGCCGGCTCAGGACGACGGTTGCGTTGGTGCGTTGCTTCCCGCGTGTTCGACTGACTGGAACCTCGCGATCAGCGCGGTCCCGACTCCGGGCGTGCTGTCGATGGACAGGCTCCCGTTGAACTTCTCCATGATCCTGGCGCAGATCGACAGGCCCAGCCCGGTGCCCTTGCCGATCTCCTTGGTGGTGTAGAAGGGCTCGAACACCTTCTTGGCGTCGGCGTCGGGAATGCCGCAGCCGTTGTCCCGTATCTCGACGATGGTGACGTCGTCCTGCCTCCCGGCGTGGATCGTCAGCTTGCCGGGGTCCACGTCGGCCATCGCGTCGAACGCGTTCTTGATCAGGTTCGTGAACACCTGGTACATCCCGGCCGGGGCGAGCAGGTCGTCTTCTTGATAGTCACAGCTGACCTCGACGCTGCCGCGCTGGTTGGCGTGCTGTACCTGGCTCAGTGCTTCCCGGATCATCTCGTCGATGCGGCGCGGTTCGTTCTCGATGACGATGTTGCGCGAGAACTTCAGCAGCGATTTGACGATGTCGGCCATGCGGTTGAGGCCGGTGCGCGCCTCGGTCAGATAGTCGTTGACGTCGTTCTCGACCGGCGTGCGGTCGATCGACAGGTTGACGAAGCGCAGGACGCCGTCCAGAGGATTGTTCAGCTCATGCGCGACGCCCGCGGCGAGCCTGCCGATGACGGCGAGCTTCTCCGACGTGGCGAGCCGAGCTTTGAGTTCCTCGTTGTGACTGCAGATCTCCTGATGCTTGAGCGCCTTCTCCATGACCATGCGCATCTCTTCGATGCTGAACGGCTTGGTGACGACGTCGAAGGCGCCTTCCTTCATGAGGTCGACGGTTTCCTCGATCGTGCCGCGGCCGGTCATGATGATGACGACCGTATCGGGTGAATCCTCTTGAACCGTTCGCAAGATGTCGTGGCCGTCGATCTCCGGCATCTTCAAGTCGGTGACCACCAGGTGGTAGGGCGTCGAGGCGATCGCGTCGAGCGCCTCCTGCCCCGAACCGAACGTATCGATCTCGCACGGTCGGTCGATCAGGATGTCGTCGAAGAACTCGCGGATGAGGCGATCGTCATCGACGACGAGTATGCGTAGCGGATCTTTCATGGCGAAAAGATCTGTCCTTTCGTAACGTGAATCGGCGTGGCGCGCGGCCGGAACGCGGGCGAACCGGACTCGCACCATCTGAGTGCCATGGCTTATCGGTTTCACCACGGCAACCGCTTGAGGACAAACTTCTCGGTGCCATGTAGGCTAATCCTGCGCGGTTTGCGGTCTTACACCTCCGTCAGGAGGATTCCACGAGGCATGGCGGCGCGTGGGATCCGGGTCTGGGCTGGTATTTGCTG
>BQJX01000516.1 GCA_021604925.1 Gemmatimonadota bacterium | reverse complement strand
TCCTGCTTCCGTTCGGAATTCTCGGGGTCTTCGAGTTTCGACGGAATCGCGGCCGAGGGTTGCTGCTCTCGTTCCTGGCCGTCTACACCGTGGCCATTGCGGCGTTCTTCGTGTGTTCGCGCTACCGGCAGCCCGCGGTGGCGTGGCTGCTTCCGTTCGGGGCGGCGGGTATGCTGCGCGCCTGGGACCATGCGCGCGGATTCCAGCAGTACCCACGGCGCGCCACGGCCACGGCGATCCTGCTGATCGCGCTGTTCCTGGTCACGAACGGCCGGTTGATCACGCGACTCGGCCTGGCCGATGTCACGTCCGAGAATGATGCGCCCTTCCACCGCTTCAATCTCGCGATCGTGTTCGAGCGGGAAGGCGATCTGGATCTCGCGATCGCGGAGTATCGGGCCGCGGCCGAGTCCGGCGCGCAGGACCCCCGGATCCACTTGAACCTGGGCAACGCGTTGGCGCGAACCGGCCGGGCCGAGGAGGCGCGCGATGCCTACCGCGTGGCGCTGCGAATCGGGCCGGACTTCGGGCCGGCCGTCCGGTGCAACCTGGGGATCCTGGCCGCCCAGGGGGGAGAGTGGCCGGAGGCGATCCGCCAGTTCCAGGAGTGCGTGCGCCTGGACCCGGCGCATCTGAACGGCCTTTTGGGGCTGGGCAGCGCCTACCTGTCGACCGGCCGCTTCGACGAGGCGATCGTCACGTTCCGGCAGGCGCTGAACCACCCGGGAGCGCCGGAGCGGCTCGTGCGACGCAACCTCGCCGTGGCCTATCTGGAGGCAGGCCTCCCGGAAGATGCCGAGAAGCAGGCCCAGATCGCCATCCACCTGGACGCGACGGATGTGGCCGCGGTGCTGACCCTGGGGAAGGTGTATGTTCGCACCGGGCGCAGCGACGACGCGGAGCGGATGTGGCGGCGCGCGCTGGAGATCGGCCCCGACTCTCCCACGCTGCGACAGGCGATTGCCGAGGCCAGAAAGAGCGGATCGTAGGTTTCACCGCGGGTTTCCGGCGCTCAGCTTGACAACCTCGGCGCCACTCTCGTACCTTGCCGGGGGTCCTCGGGAAGGTTTTTTTCCGGAGGTAGTTCCATTCCTCACGCCGATTCGGATCTGGTCTGGATGGAACGTGCCCTGGAACTGGCTCAGGAGGCCGGAAACGCCGGTGAGGTACCGGTGGGGGCGGTCGTGGTGAGCGGAAACACGCTCGTCGCGGTCGGCCGCAACCGCATGCAGGAAGCGCGGGATCCGCGCGCGCATGCGGAAATGGAGGCGATCTCGGCCGCCCGGGAGCAGACGGGCACCGGTCGCTTGGACGGACACACCCTGTACGTGACGCTGGAACCCTGCCCCATGTGCGCGGGTGCACTTCTGCTGGCGCGCTTGGATCGGGTGGTGTTTGGGGCCTGGGATCCGCGGCTCGGTGCCTGTGGATCGCAGTTTGACCTTCCGGGCGCCGGCATCCTGGGAGACGTTCGGGTTCGCCCGGAAGTTCTCCAGGAACGGTGTTCCCGCCTGCTGAGTCAGTGGTTCGACTCACGTCGGCAGGAGTAAGGTCCGGAGAGGTGCCAGAGTGGTTGAATGGGACGGTCTCGAAAACCGTTGAACCCGCAAGGGTTCCGAGGGTTCGAATCCCTCCCTCTCCGCCACGCAGGAACCGGATGGCAACATCCGGCAGGCAGTCCAGGGAGAGATGCGAGAGTGGTTGAATCGGCGCGACTGGAAATCGCGTGTGGCGGCAACGTCACCGAGGGTTCGAATCCCTCTCTCTCCGCCATTTGATCGGGAACCGCAGTGCCCGGAGGTCGCACCCAAGCGCGGCGTCCGGTTGGCAGTGGAAGGTGGGGATGTAGCTCAGCTGGGAGAGCGCCTCGTTCGCAACGAGGAGGTCGGCGGTTCGAGCCCGCTCATCTCCACCATACTTGCCCTGGTACCGGAGGTGCCCCGCGCGCGCGAGGCGCCGTGCCGGGTCCTGTGCATCGGGAGCCCGTGAACTGCGTCAGGGCCGGAAGGCAGCAGCGCTAAGCGGATACTTCCCGGGTGCCGCAGGTGTCCTGGCCGGCGCCTCACGAGCGTGAACTCACACCGGAGGCGAGCGTGGCGTACCAGGTTCTTGCCCGAAAGTGGCGGCCGACCCGCTTCTCGGAAGTGGTCGGCCAGGAGCACGTGACCACCACGCTCGAGAACGCCATCCGCACGGGCCGCCTGGCCCACGCGTTCCTGTTCTGCGGACCGCGCGGCGTGGGCAAGACCACCACGGCCCGGATCCTCGCCAAGTGCCTCAACTGCGAAACCGCCACCGACGGCCCCGTGGCCGAACCGTGCAACCAGTGCTCGTCGTGCCAGGAGACGGCCGAGGGCCGCAGTCTGGACATCCTCGAGATCGACGGCGCGTCCAATCGCGGCATCGACGAGATCCGTGACCTGCGCGAGAACGTTCGCTATGCCCCCAGCGGCGGACGCGCCAAGGTCTACATCATCGATGAAGTCCACATGCTCACCAAGGAAGCGTTCAACGCGCTGCTCAAGACGCTGGAAGAGCCGCCGCCGTCCGTGTACTTCGTGTTCGCCACCACGGAGATCCACAAGGTCCCGGCCACCATCCGGTCGCGTTGCCAGCGGTACGACTTCCATCGCATCGCGACCGAGCAGATCGAAGCCACGCTGGCACAGCTGGCCAAGAGCGAGAAGTTCGACGCGGATCCGATGGCGCTGAAGGAGCTGGCGCGCTCCGCCGAAGGCGGGCTGCGGGATGCGCAGAGTCTTCTGGATCAGGCGGCCGCGGTGGGCCAGGGGAAGATCACGCTGGAGGGCGTTCGGTCGCTGCTCGGCGAGGCGGAAGAAGAGGCGATGCTGGCCATCGTGCAGGCCGCCAGCGATGGCGACACGGGGGCCGCGTTCGTTCGACTCCAGGAGTTGCTCGATCGGGGGCTGGACCCCGGCCGCGTGGCCACGTCGCTCACGCAGGCGTTGCGGGATCTGCTGGTCGTGCAGACCGCGCCCAAGAACGCCACGAGCCTGGGCGTGCGCGCCGAT
>BQJX01000515.1 GCA_021604925.1 Gemmatimonadota bacterium | reverse complement strand
TCCGGGAACGCTATCGCTTCTACTCCTACGGCGACGTGTCGTTCCTGGAAGCGACCTCGCGGAGAACTCCATGACCCAGGAACCCGGCCCGTTCGACTTCCAGCTGCTGGCCACTGCTCCTTCCGGGGCGCGGGCGGGCGTGTTGCGCACGCCGCACGGCGACGTTCCCACTCCCATCTTCATGCCGGTGGGAACCCGGGCGTCGGTGAAGGCGCTGGCGGTCTCGGATCTCGTGGCGGCCGATGCGCGCATCATCCTGGGGAACTCCTACCACCTGTTTCTGCGCCCGGGCGCGGAAGTGATCGGCCAGGCCGGTGGGCTCGCCGCCTTCAACGGTTGGAATCGCCCCACGCTGACCGACTCGGGGGGATTCCAGGTGGTGAGTCTGGCCAAGCTCCGGAGGATCGAGGACGAGGGGGTCACGTTCCGTTCCCACCTGGATGGGACCCAGCATCAGTTCACGCCGGAGTCGGTGGTGCGCCTCAATCGCAACCTGGCCCCGGACATCGTGATGCCTCTGGATGTGCCGCCCATGCCCGGCTCCTCGCCCGCGGACATCCAGCGAGCCAACCGCCTGACCGTGGAATGGGCCCGGCGGGCCCAGGCGGAGTTTGTCCGCACCGAGGGCACCCAGGTCACGGGGAAGCCCCAGGCGCTGTTCGGGATCGCGCAGGGGGGGCTGGAGGAAGCCGCCCGCCGGGAGTCCGCCGCCGCGCTTGTCGATCTGGATCTGCCCGGATATGCTGCCGGCGGTCTGTCGTTCGGAGAGGACAAGGATCTCACGCGCGAGATGCTCCAGGTGACGCTGGACGCCCTCCCGAAGGACCGCCCGCGCTACCTCATGGGAATGGGGATTCCGGAGGACCTGATCGACGGGGTCCGTCGCGGAGTGGACATGTTCGACTGTGTCCTTCCTACCCGGAACGCACGGAACGGTCAGGCGCTCACCTCGCGGGGTCCGGTGAATCTCCGGCTGGAGCGGTGGGCGCGCGACTTCGGACCGCTGGACCCGGATTGCGGCTGTGAAACGTGCACCGGATACACGCGCGCATACCTCCGCCATCTCGAGAAGACGGGGGAGATGCTGGGAGCACGCCTCGTCAGCCTGCACAACGTCCACTTCTACCTGGATCTCGTCCGCCGGATGCGCGGTGCGATCCTGGACGGAACCTTCGAGGACTTCCGAGCGAACGCCCTGGCGTTGCTTGCGGAGGGGAGTTGAACATGACGGATCTTCTGCTGTTGATCGGCGCTCGACCGGAGGCCGCCGAGGGTGCGCCTTCGCCCTTCGCCATGTTCCTGCCGATCGTGGCGATCCTCTTCATCTACTATTTCATCCTGGTCCGCCCCCAGCAGAAGCAGGCGCAGCGGCACCGGCAGCTCGTGTCGTCGCTGAAGAAGGGGGACGACGTGGTGACGGACTCCGGGCTCGTGGGCAGCGTGATCAGCGTGACCGACGAGTTCGTGGTGATCAAGGCGGCGGAGAACGTGAAGCTGAAGTTCCTCAAGTCGAAAGTGGCCGCGCGGACCAGCGACGCCGCCCCCGAGAAGAAGTAGGGGGGCACGTGCCGGTTCTGGAGATCCGACTGTACGGCGACGCGGTGCTGCGCGAAAAGGCGGTCCCGATCCGGACGATCGATGACGACGTCCGGGCGCTCGCAAGCGACATGCTGGAGACCGTGGCCGAGGCCGAGGGCGTGGGGCTGGCCGGACCGCAGATCGGGGTTTCGCGTCGGATCATCGTGGTGCATCCGCCGAACTTCGAGGAGGACGGGGAGCGCGAGTCGCCGTCCGTCTATGTGAACCCCGAGATCGTCCAGCGCGCCGGGCCGCAGGAAAGCGCCGAGGAAGGGTGCCTGTCCATTCCGGGAATCTACGAACAGGTAAAGCGGCCGCGCCACGTGCGCGTGCGTGCGCTCGACCTGGACGGGAAGACGGTGGAGTTCGACGCCGAGGGAATGCTGGGGCGCATCTTCCAGCACGAGATCGATCATCTGGACGGGGTCCTGTTCGTGGACAAGATCGGCCCCATGCGACGCGCGCTCCTGAAGAAGCAGCTTCGCGCGTTTCTCGAATGATGCGCGTCGTCTTTGCGGGCACTCCCGAGATCGCGGTGCCGTCGTTGACCGCCATCGCGGAGCACGGCGGCTGGGAGATACCGCTGGTGCTGTCGCAGCCGGATCGCCCGGCCGGACGGGGCCGCAAGCTCTCGCCCAGCCCGGTGCGCCAAGCCGCCGAAGCGCTGGGCCTCACCGTGGCCACCCCGGAGAAACCGAAAGAGCTGCGCGAGCGGCTGACGGAGCTCGCGCCGGACGCCATCGCGGTGGTTGCGTACGGGCACATCTTCCGGCGCTGGCTGCTGGAACTGCCGCCGCACGGCTGCGTGAATCTGCACTTCTCGCTGCTGCCGCGGCATCGCGGCGTGGCGCCGGTCCAGTGGTCCATCCTGGAGGGCGACGTAGAGTCCGGGGTGTCCGTCATTCGAATGGATCGCGGCGTGGACACGGGCCCCGTCTTCCGGCAGTCGGCCACGCCGATCGGGGAGCAGGAGACGTCCGGCGAACTGCTGCAACGCCTCGCGCGGATCGGGGCGGGGGAACTGGTGCGAACGCTGGAGCAGCTGGAAGACGGTTCGGCGCGCCCGGCGGAGCAGCCGGACGACGGCGCCACCTACGCACGTCGTCTGGAGAAGGAAGACGGCCGCATCGACTGGTCGCGGAGCGCGGTGGAGATCCACCGGCAGGTGCGCGGCCTGTCGCCGTGGCCCGGCGCCTTCACCACCTGGCGCGGCACCCGCCTCAAGCTGCACCGCGTCGAGTGCCGGGCGGACAGGCTGCCGGCCGGGGCGGTGCGACGGGTGGACGGCGTGCTGCTGTGTGGAACCGGAGAGGGCTCGGTCGAGTTGAAGGTCGTGCAGCCGCAGGGGAAGCCGGCCATGGAAGGAGACGCGTGGGCACTCGGAGCGCGATTGACGGACCCCGAGATTCTCGGCGCGACCGCGTGAGCGCGCGCCCGTCGCCCCGTCGCCTGGCGATGGA
>BQJX01000514.1 GCA_021604925.1 Gemmatimonadota bacterium | reverse complement strand
TTATCTCCGTGATCATTCCCGCCTTCAACGAGGAAGGGAACATCGAGGCGCTGTTCGCGAAGATCGACGAGGGCGTGGCGGCCACCGGCCTCTCCGGCGAGACCGTGTTCGTGGACGACGGCAGCACCGATCGCACCTGGGAACTGGTGGAAAAGGAGCGGGCGCGGCGAACGAACGTGCGCGCGTTCCGGCACCGGCGCAACTTCGGCCTGTCGGAAGCGCTCAATACCGGATTCCGGAATATCCGCGGCGACTACATCGTGTTCCTGCCGGCGGATCTGCAGTCGGATCCCGTGGAGGACATCCCCAAGCTCATCGCGGAACTTCGCGACGGCAACGACGTGTCCGTGGGTTGGCGGATCGGGCGACGCGAAGGCAAGCTCTTCGTCTCGCTCGTGTACAACTTCCTCTGTCGCCACCTGTTCGGAATCGACGCGCATGATCTCAACTGGATCAAGGCGTTCCGCCGCGAGGTGATCGAGTCGATCCACCTTCGCTCGGACTGGCATCGCTACGTGGTGGTCCTGGCCGCGGGGAAGGGGTTCCGGGTCAAGGAGATCCGGACCAACTACTACCCGCGCCACTCCGGCCACTCCAAGTACGGGAAAAAGCGGATCCTCCGCGGCCTGCTGGACCTGCTGGTCGTGAAGTTCGAGGTCGCGTTCACGGACAAGCCGATGCTGCTGTTCGGCTCCTGGGGCCTGGCCTCGCTGGGGATCGGGGTCCTGCTCGGGCTCGCCTTGGTCGTGGAGAAGATGCTAACCGGCGTCGGCTCGCGACCGTTCCTCTTCCTGGCCATGCTGCTGGTCATGGTGGGGATCCAGTTGATGGGCCTGGGCTTCATCTCCGAGCAGATCGTCTCCCTGCGGGAGCGGATGCGGGGAGCCAACGACGCGGACGGGCTGAGTCCGGTGGACCGCGGTGAGGTGGCCGATCCGGCGGAGATCGCGGTGAACCCCTCGGACCGTGGGTAGGTCCGGATGCTCGCCGGATCGCCGCCCGTTTCCGTTTCCGGCGAGGCGTGCTAAGATGTTCCCTGCCTGCGTCTTGGGGCATTCTCGCCGTCGCCCCCGTCCCTTGGGAGTCGTGTGAAGACCCTCGTCATCATCCCGACCTACAACGAGCGGGACAACCTGTCGAGACTGGTACCACAGGTCCTGGGCCTGGAATCGGATCTGGACATTCTCGTGGTCGACGACAACTCGCCCGACGGGACCGGCGATCTGGCCGACGAACTGGCGGCCAGTACGGGGCGGGTCCACGTGCTCCACCGCGAGGGCAAGCTGGGGCTCGGGTCCGCGTACGTGGCGGGGTTCCGGTGGGCGCTGGCGGAGACGGACGCCGAGTTGATCTTCGAGATGGATGCCGACTTCTCGCACGACCCGAAGTACCTCTCGGAGATGATCCGGCTGGCGGGCGAGGACGGCGTGGATCTCGTGGTCGGTTCGCGCTACGTCGGCGGCGGCGCCAACGTGGTGAACTGGCCGATCCGGCGGCTGATCCTGTCGTACGGGGCGAATGTGTACGCGCGCTTTGTCACCGGGCTGCCGTTGAAGGATTCCACCGGTGGGTACAAGTGCTTCCACCGGCGGGTTCTGGAGGCCATCGATCTGGACCAGATCGGTTCGGACGGGTACGGCTTCCAGATTGAAATGAACTTCCACGCGTGGAAGCGTGGATTCACGATTCGCGAACTGCCGATCGTTTTCGTGGACCGGCATTCGGGTACTTCCAAGATGAATCGCAAGATCATCATCGAGGCGTTCTGGCTGGTATGGAAACTCCGGCTCATGTCCCTCTGGGGCGGAACGATGGCGAACCGGGACGGGGACCGTCCGCACTGACCCGAGTGGATGTCAGTATCGCCATCGTTTCGTACAACACCTGCGACCTTCTCCGGCGTTGCCTGGAGACAGTGGCGGAGTCCGGCACGCAGCGCCCCTGCGAGATCATCGTGGTGGACAACGCGTCGGCGGACGGCTCCCCGCGCATGGTGGCCGAGGAGTTTCCCCAGGTGCGGCTCGTGGCGAACTCGGAGAACCTGGGCTACTCGCGCGCCGTGAACGAGGCGATTCGCGGCGCCTCGGGCCGCTACGTGCTGATCCTGAATCCGGACATCGAAGTGATTCCGGGATCGATCGACGCGCTGGCGCAGCACATGGACGAGAACCCGGGCACGGGGATCGCGGGCGGGAAGCTGCTCAATCCGGACGGGACGTTGCAGTACTCCTGTCGCACGTTCTACACGCTCTCCACGCTGCTGCATCGGCGGACGGTGCTCGGCAAGCTGTTCCCGAACAGCCGCGTGGTGCGGGACCACCTCATGCTGGACTGGGACCACGAATCGGAGCGCGAGGTGGACTGGATGCTGGGGGCGTGTCTCATGGTCCGCAAGGAGGCCATCACGGACGTGGGACTCATGGACGAGCGCTTCTTCATGTACTTCGAGGATGTGGACTGGTGCTACCGGATGAAGCAGCACGGGTGGCGAGTGATCTACGTGGCCGATGCCCCGATGCGGCATGTGCACCGTCGGGAAAGTGCCCAGGGCGGCGGCCTGTTCAATCGGCGGATCCTGGCGCACCTGTCCAGCATGTTCCGCTTCTTCGACAAGTGGAACACGCTCCTGTACCGCGCCCGGAAGCACCGCGACCTCATGGTGGGCGGGCTGCTGCTGGGGGGCGATCTGGTGGGCGTCAGTGCCGCGTTCGTGGCCGCGTTCGCGCTTCGCTCGCTGCTCAGCACCGTGCTGCAACGTCCGGTGTTTCCGCTGGCTTCGTACCAGTCGTTCCTGCTCCTGGCGGTCGGCGTGGTCCTGGTGGTCAACGGACTCCTGGGTCTCTACCGACGCGCCACCACGCGCAACCGTCTGGACGATGCGTTCGATCTCGCCAAGGGGCTGCTGCTCTCCGCGCTGGTGCTGATGGCGTCCACGTTCCTCACGCGGTCGGAACTCCACAGTCGTCTGATGGTGGCGTTGTTCATCCCGCTGGCGTTCGGGGCCATGCTGCTGGGCCGGGCGTCGCTGGGGGCCCTGTCGCG
>BQJX01000513.1 GCA_021604925.1 Gemmatimonadota bacterium | reverse complement strand
CGATCACCTTCCAGGGCGTGATCGTCGACCCGAACGCGGCCAGTCCGCGCGGGGCCAGCGTCACCAACGCGCTCGTGCTCGGCGTCGAATAGGCCACACGCACCGACCGACCATGACGACGTGCCACACCCCACCGCGACTCGGTCGCGGTGGGGGCGCCGTTCGCTGCGCGGTGCCATTCAGCGTCCGAGCAGTCGATGACGACCGTGACTGCCTTTCACCGCTCGCGGCCTTCGCGCATTCCATGGCGTGATCGCACATGGCGCGGATTAGCCCTCCTGCACTCCCCGCTGCCCACCATCTCCCGCGCTCCCGAGCCCATGTAGGGTCCAAAGATGATGCAGTCTCGACCGTAGGAGCGTGTCGGACACGACACTGCACGCGATCCCGTCGAAAATCTTTCGAAACCGTGACGGGACCCGGTCGGCGATTGCCTAGTACCAGGGTGAGGCGGTAGCCGGGCACCGTGCAACGACCTCACGCGACGCAGGTACACCTGGAAAATTGGAGGAATTCAACATGAAGTGGCTAGCATCTCGATGGAGTAGCGTATCGGTTCTTGGGCTCTTGCTGACCTTTGCGGCGGGGAGCGCCAGTGCGACGATCACGACGTTCACGGACCGCGCGGCCTGGGAAGCCGCGGTCTCAGGATCATTTCAAGAAGAGACGTTCGACGGCTTCCCGTTCGATCAGTTCTTCCTGGACGGGGGCCTGGTAGACGTGCCACCCTTCTTTCAGTTGAGGGGATTCGGAGACGCGTTTGCAGACGGGGAACCCTGGAATCGCATCGACGTGTCGCCCTTCAGCCCTAATCTCGGTTCGCTGAACGGCACGCCGGATATCGCCGCTCGAGTCGCGAATATCACGGCCGCTGGAGGCGGCGGCGGATCCCCGATCGTCGGATTCACCATCAACTTCGGCCGTCCCAAGCGCGCATGGGGGTGCGACTGGGGGCCTGATGGTACGGCGTTCCGAGTCGTCGCCGATGACGTCGTCGTCGGCTTTGCCGTCAGCAACGGTTTCTTCGGCTTTGTCGATGACAGCGGATCGTTCAGCACGGTTCGAATCGACGCGGACGCGGGTCAGAGCGGCGCCAACACACTCATGGACAACTTCGTCTTCACGGAAGCGCTGATCACTCCCTGCTCGGATGTGGCGCGCGTCAGTGTGGATTCCGCGGGAAACGAAGGAAACGGAGAGAGTATTGATTCCTGGATCTCGGAGGGCGGACGGTTCATCGCCTTCGAGAGCAGCGCGGATAACCTCGTGGTCGGCGACAACAATTCCTTCAGGGACATCTTCGTCCACGACACGATGACGGGAACGACGGAGCGGGTGAGCGTCGATTCCATGGGAAACGAGGCCGACGATGAAAGCGGTGACCCCAGGATCACGCCGGATGGACGATTCGTCGTCTTCGAAAGCCTTGCGACCAATCTTGTCGTCGATGACACGAATGGCTTCAGGGACGTGTTCATCCACGATCGGATGACGGGCACGACCGAGCGGTTGAGTGTCGATTCGCTGGGAGCCGAGGGGAACGAGGAGAGCCAGGATGTTTTCGTTTCTGCGGACGGGCTCATCGTGACTTTCGAGAGTGCCGCGGACAATCTCGTGGCTGACGACTTCAACGGCGTAACCGACTGCTTCGTGCGCGACCGAACGACCGGGACGACGACTCGGATCAGCGTCGATTCACAGGGAAACGAGGGAAACGGCACCAGCGACGACCCCACCATCTCGGCGGACGGGCAGTTCGTGGCGTTCGAGAGTGACGCGGACGATCTGGTCCCGAACGACACCAACACCAGGGTTGACTGCTTTGTTCACGACCGCGTGGCCGGGACGACGGTTCGGGTCAGCGTTGATTCTCAAGGAAATCAAGCCCTGGGAAACAGCGATGACCCCGTGATCTCGTCGACCGGCCGCTTCGTGGTCTTCGAAAGCAACGCCCCCAATCTGGACGGCGACACCCTGTCCAACACGCACTGTTTCGTTCACGACTTGATGACGGGGGAGACCGAGATTGTAAGCATCGACTCCCAGGGTAACCTCGGGAACGAGTTTCACAACGATCCCAAGATTTCCGACGACGGTCGGTTCGTGGTCTTCGAAAGCGACTCCAGCAACCTCGTTCCGGATGACAACAACTTCGGGAGCGACATCTTCCTCCACAACCGCGTGTCGGGGACGACGATCCGGCTGAGCGTCGCTTGCCCCGGCGTCGAGGGAAACCAGGAATCCAGCGATCCTTCGATGTCACCATCGGGCAGCCATGTGTGTTTCGGCAGCTTCGCCGACAACCTCGTGACGGACGATGGCAACTTCAGCGAGGATATCTTCACGGTAGCCATCGCCACATGTGCCGATGGAACCGTCAACGACGCAGCGGGGTCGCTGACCGACGTCCTCTTCATCAACGGGGAGTCCCGGAGCGCGCAGGTCGCTGAAGGAGATCAACTCTGGGGATTGATCTTGAATCCTCCGGCCGGCGGCTCCGGCAAGTTCGTGGTTCACGCGAACGTCGGCGTACCGTCACCTGCGACGCAGGTTGCCCTTCCCGCCGGTATCGGAACCTCTTGTTTTCAGGCGTTTCTCACGCAGGGCGGCGCGCCCATCGCGATCTGGAACAATGCGGGAAGAACCGCAAGGGTCGGGGCCAGCACGTATTTCGATCAAAGTTCGATTCCGGACCCGGCAACGGCGCCGGTGGTGTTCCTGCTGCTCTTCGATGGCGACCCGACGAACCTCCCTGCGGGAACGACTCTGACGTTCCAGGGGATCTCGGTCGATCCGGGTTCGTCCAGCTCCAAGGGCGCTAGCACCACGAACGCGGTGGTCCTGGAAGTCCACTAGGGTATCTCGGAAGTCTACCAGCAGATGATGTGATCGACTCGGGGGTGGCATCGCCACCCCCGAGCTCGATTATCTTGGCACGTCGCCACGCGTCAGCGCTCGCCGGTCGCCGGGTCCACGATGCGAAGTCCGCGCCGCTCGAGCAGGCTGCCCTCGGCCAGAAATAGCCGCACGCGTGCGATTCGAT
>BQJX01000512.1 GCA_021604925.1 Gemmatimonadota bacterium | reverse complement strand
GTGCCCATCCCACATCGAGAATGGCGCGCGGCGCCAGCGGATCCAGCGCCTCCGCGCGCCTCAACTCGGCCAGGCCGCGATCCGTCTCGGCACTCACCAGCAGCACCCACCCGTAGTCGTGGTGGGCCGCGGCGCTGCTGGGATTCAACGACAGCGCCCGTTCGATGGACGCCCGCGCCGCGGGCAGATCCCACTCGTACCAGAGGGAGACGGCGCCCAACGTCACAAACGCGGACGCGAGCTGCGGGTCGAGTTCCAGGGCGCGCCGCGCCGCGTCCCGCGCCGCCGGATACGCCTCCCGCGCGTTCAGGCCGGTCGCATGGTGGAGGGCAAGGTACGTCTCGCCCATCGCCGAGTGGGCTTCGGCGAGTTCGGGATCCCGTTCCAGCGCCCTTCGGAAATGGTCCAGCGCCGTCGGCAATCCCTCCCGCCCACCGGATGCCAGGAGATCCGCGCCGCGCAAGTACTCGTCCAGGGCGTCGGCGTTGCCGCGACCACCGGACGGGGGCGTCGTGGCGGCGAGTTCGGGGCGGATCGCCTGGGCCACCTTGTGCGCCACCTCCGTTTGCACCGAGAGAAGGTCCCGGGGCGTGCGCTCGTAGCTCTGGGACCACACGCCGGCCTGGTCGCCGGCGCGCACCAGGCGCACCGAGATGCGGATCCGCTCGTCCTGGCGACGGACGCTCCCCTCCACGATCCAATCCACGTGGAGCGCTGCGGCGATCTCGGCGACGGTCCGATCGGTGTTCCGGAACGAGGACGACGACGTCCGCGCGATCACGCCCACGGACGGCGGCAGGGCACTCCCGAGCCGCGTGATCAGCTCGTCCGTCAGGCCGCGGGCGAAGTATTCGGGCGTGGCTTCCCCCGAAAGATCCTCGAACGGCAACACGGCGACCCGTGTCTCCGATCGGCCGGGAGTGGGAGGTTCGGACGGGCGGAGCGCCATCCATCCGATGGCCACGCCGAGGACCAGCGGCAACGCCAGCCACCCGAGGCGCCCCGGCCATTTCACGGATCGGCCGGAGCCGGGCGGTCTCGCGACGGCCCCGTCGGAAGAGGGGTCGAGGGGGGCTTGCGGCTCAACCGGAGCCAGAAAGCGATAGCCGCGCTTCGGGATCGTCTCGATGAAACGCGGTGAACTCGCCTGGTCGCCGATCGCGCGCCGCACCTGCGACACGCAGAAGTTCAGCCCGCGCTCGAAGTCCACGACACTCTCGTCGCCCCACAACTCGCGACGCAGCTCTTCCCGGGTGACGAGCTCGCCGGGTCGCGAAACCAGCAGTGTGAGCATCTTCAGCGGTTGCGGCGGGAGCGGCACGCGGCGGCCGGCCTTGCGGAGCTCGCCGGCCACCGGGTCGAGATCGAAGACTCCGAAGCGGAGAACGGTGCGTTCGTTCGTCAAAGGCCGAATCCAGGCTGGAGGCGCTCCGCGCCCGGACGGGAAGCCCCCGCCTCGAGCGATCCGACCATTAAATGGGACGAAGGGCCCGCCAGGCTACCCCCATCAACCGGCGCCGTTCGCCCGCAGAAGATCGGCGACCTCTGCGTGCTCGTTGCGTTTCGCGAGATCAAGAGCGGACAGCGGGCCGTCGGCGGATTCCAGGGTGAGCGTGGCATCGGCCCCTGCCTCGAGGAAGATCCCGGCGATCTCCACGTGACCCAAGCGGGCCGCGTGATGCAGTGCGGTCGTGCCGCGCTTCGCCATGTCCGGATCCAGGCCGGCGGCCAGAAGAGTGCGGGCCACGTCCGGCTTGCCGCCGTCCATCACGGGATACCAACTCAGCGGGATGTCGTGGGCGCCCCGCTCCCGCACGCGGTCAGGATCATCGCGGAGCATCCGCTTCACCAGTTCGTTCTCGCCCAGCATGGCGGCAGTGCAGATGGAAACGGGCGCGCCCTTTCCGGCCAGGAATCGCGCGTCCGCCGGACGATCCATGTGCGCGGCCGCTTCCACGGGCAGCTCCACCCAGGAGGCCTCGGCGTTGAGGAGCTCCGGGGTCTCCAGCAGCATCTCGCGGACGCGGTCGTAGTCCCCGTGCGCGGCCATCGAGAAGTCGTTCACCAGCACCATGGGAAGTGCGTTCGGGGTGTGATGGTAGGAGCTTCCGTCCAGATGGTACCGGAAGCGGGAGGTGGTGTGATCGCGGGCGACGCTGGATTCGTTCGCAAGCAGAAGGCTCACCTCTTCGAGGCCGAGTTCGCGGGCCAGTTCCAGCGGGGTGCGGCCGGCGTCGTCGCGCTGGTTCGGGTCGGCGCCCTTGCGGAGGGAGAGTCGCACGAGATCCGCGCTGTCAAGCCGAACGCACGCGTGAAGAATGGACGTTCCGTCTCCCTGACTCACTCGCACGTCGCCGCCGTTCTCCATCATGGTCGCGGCCATGCGTTCGGCCACCGCGCGGTCGTGGAACTCCAGGGCCGCGCGCACCGCGGTGAGCGACTGGGGCCCGGCCGCGCGGTTGTAGTCCGCGTGGAGTGCCCTGAGTGCCTGGATGGAGCCCGCCTTGCCGAAGGAGACGGCCACGTGAAGTGGTGTCCCGAAGTCCGGGTGCATTCGGTGGACCAGGCTGAGGTCCGCTCGACCCAGCGCGCTGATCGTGTCGCTGTCCTCGGCCAGGATGGCTGCCAGGAATTCGCGATGGGGCCCGCTGTCCACCGCTGCGAGTACCTGATCCTCGGTTCGGGCCGGCTCGGCCCGGATCGGGCGGGGCGCGGACAGAAGCGCGCACCCGGCCGCGGCCGAGGCGGCGGCGCTGGTTCGAAGGAAGTCGCGTCGGTCGAAGGGCATGAGGATGGCTCCTGGTTCGGGTGGGTCGGTGGCCTCGGCGTCCGGGGCGCGAATCGCGCCGGCTTGCGCGATCGGTCCCGGCGGTTCTCAGGCGAGTGTGAGGCCCGTCGTGGGGGAGCGCCATGGCCGCCGAGGCGATTTGTCGCGAGAAAGAGGTGAGTGCGTAAGCGAAAGAATGACAACCGGATACGAAGGCACATGAGCGCCGATCGCCGCCGGTGCGGGGGCCGCCACGGCGCTTCGTCCACCCCCCGT
>BQJX01000511.1 GCA_021604925.1 Gemmatimonadota bacterium | reverse complement strand
ATCCTGGGATCCTGGCTGGTGGCCATCGTGCTGGCGCTGGGTTCGGTTCGACTGTGGCTGGGGCGATCGATCTGGGGCGTCAGCCGTCGCACCCTGGCGATCGGCGCCACCGGCGTCCTGCTGGCCAGTGCGTTGTTCGCGTTGCCGGGAGGCGACCTTCCGCCCGAGCGCGTGCTTCTCTCCGGCATCCTGGGCTCGGGCGTGGTGGCGCTGCTCCGCGCCATGTTCGGCGGCATCGGCGCCACCGTGGCGTTGCTGGGACTCGTGGCCGCGTTCCTGGCCACGATCGGCATCCCCATCTTTGCTCCGCTCGCGAAACTTGCCGGACCGCTGCGCCGTTTGGGCGGCCTGGTTCAACGCGCCTTCCAGCGGATGCGCACCGGCCTGATCGAGGCGTTCACCTCCTCGGAAGGGGACGGGGAACGCAAGGCCAAGCGCGGCAGGAAGGACGCCTCCGATCCGATCGTGGTGCGCACCAGCGGCGAGTCCGAGGAGGAGTGGACCGGACCGGCCGCGGAGCCGCTGGAGATCGCGACTCCGGCCGAGATCGTGCCGCCGGCCGCGGTGGCCGTCACGCCGGTCGATCCGTCGCTGGCGGAGAACACGGAGATCCCGGACGATGTCGAGGTGGAGGTCCTCCCGTCCGCGGGCGAGCCGGTCCTGCCCCCGGCGCCGGCCCCGGAGATGGCGGAGAGCCTGCGCGACCTGCCCCAGGTCACCGCGGGTCCGTATCAGCGACCTCCCAGCAACTTCCTGGAGATGGACGATGCGGATCCGGACGGCGACGAGTCGCAACGCGAGGATCTGCTGGAGAGCGCCAAGCTGCTGGAGCGGACCCTGCACAGCTTCGGCGTGAAGGGCAAGGTCACGCGCGTGCAGCCGGGGCCGGTCATCACGCGCTACGAGATCGAGCCCGGACCGGGTCAGAAGGTGGCGCCCATCGCCAGCCTGGCCGACGACCTGGCGTTGGCCCTGCGCGCCAAGGCGATTCGCGTGGAGGCTCCCATTCCCGGCAAGGCCGCCGTGGGGATCGAGGTTCCGAACGCCGGTCCCCAGGTCGTGCGCCTGGGATCGCTGCTGGAGTCGTCCGAGTACCAGCAGTCCGAGTCCAAGCTCTGCATCGCGCTGGGTCGCACCATCTCGGGAGAGCCGTTCACGGCGTCCCTGGACAAGATGCCGCACGTGCTCGTGGCGGGCGCTACCGGCGCCGGAAAATCCGTGTGCATCAACACGATCATCACGTCCATCGTGTACCGGTCCGGCCCGGAGGACGTCCGCTTCGTGATGGTGGATCCCAAGATGCTGGAGCTCATGTCGTACGTGGGCCTGCCGCACGTGATTCCCCCGATCGTGACGCAGCCCAAGGAGGCCGCCAAGATCCTCAAGTGGGCCGTGGGGGAGATGGAGGCGCGCTACCGCACGCTGGCCCACGTGGGCGTGCGCAGCATCGGCGACTACAACGAGCGCCTCGACCGCGAGGGCGTCACGCGCATGCCGTACCTCGTGGTGATCGTGGACGAGCTGGCGGACCTCATGCTGTCGAACCAGAAGAGCGAGATCGAGGACCACATTGCCCGGCTGGCGCAGATGGCGCGCGCGGTGGGCATCCATCTCGTGGTGGCCACGCAGCGTCCGTCCGTGGACGTGATCACCGGCGTGATCAAGGCGAACTTCCCCTCGCGGATCGCGTTCCAGGTTCCCACACGCACCGACTCGCGCACCATCCTGGACTCCATCGGCGCGGAAAAGCTGCTGGGCCGGGGTGACATGCTGTACCTGGGGGTCGGCATGTCGTCGCCGGTGCGGGTGCACGGCTCGTTCATCTCGACCGAGGAGACGAACGACGTGGTGGAATGGCTCAAGAACCGCAACCCGAAGCCGGTCGAGGCGGTCGAGGAGACGAGCCCGCTGGACGATGCCAACGAGCTCTTCCCCATGGAGCGAGACGATGACCTGTTCGAGGAGGCCGCCAAGATCCTGGTGACGCATCAGCAGGGTTCCATCTCGCTGTTGCAACGCCGCCTGAAGGTGGGCTACGCACGGGCCGCCCGCCTCGTGGACATGATGGAAGAGGCGGGAATCGTGGGACCGTTCACGGGAAGCAAGGCACGGGAGATCCTGGTACCCAACGTGGACGAACTGCAGAAGCTGCTGACGCGCCGTGAACGAGCGCCGCTCGGCGGAACCAGCGGATGACCGCGAAGAAAAAGCGCGAGTCCTTCGTTGCCATCGACGGCACGGCCCTGGCGTACCGATCCCACTTCGCGTTCATCAACCGCCCGCTGACCAGCCGCGACGGACAGGTCACCAGCGCGGTCTTCGGTTTCATCCTGGCGCTGCGACGCATCGTGGATGGGTTGACGCCGGACGCCATCGTGGTGGTCTTCGATCCGCCCGGACCCACGTTCCGCCACGAGATGTACGACCAGTACAAGGCGCAGCGGGAACGGATGCCGGATGACCTGCGGTCGCAGTTCCCCTACATCGATCGGTACCTGGACGCGGTGGGGATTCCCCGGGTGAGCGTGGCCGGCTACGAGGCCGATGACGTGCTGGCCACGTTGGCGCTGCGCGCCCGGGACGAGGGGATGGATGCGCAGGTCGTTTCGAACGACAAGGACCTGCTGCAGGTGGTCGGCGACACGCTGTCGGTCGTGCAGCTCGGCAAGGCCAGCGAGCCGCCCCGGCGGATGGACGCCCCCGCGGTGTTCGGTGCGTTCGGCGTGGAACCCGATCAGATCGTGGACTACCTGGCGTTGACCGGCGACAGCTCCGACAACGTTCCGGGAGTCCCCGGCGTGGGGAAGAAGACGGCGGCCAAGCTCCTGAGCGAACACGGCACGCTGGACGCGCTGCTGGCGGCGGCCCCCGGGATGAAGAAGAGCAAGCTTCGCGAGAACCTGATCGAGAGCCGGGAGAAGGCGCTCTTTTCGCGGGAACTCGTCAAGCTGCGGACGGACCTGGAGTTGCCCGCGCCCGGCAGCTACCGGGCGACCGATCCGCAGGCGACGCTGCTGGATGCGCTCTTCGACGAACTGGACTTCCAGTCGC
>BQJX01000510.1 GCA_021604925.1 Gemmatimonadota bacterium | reverse complement strand
GACATCATGGATCCGTACCAGATCATCACGTGGGTCGCGCCGGAGGGCGGCGGCGGGCCGGCCTACAAGGACCTGTAGGCCGCGGCGCGGCCGAGCGGCGCGTTCCCCGGCGTGGCGCGCGCCACGCCGGTAATCCGCGCTGCCCGTCTAGCTGCCCGTGCTCGTGTAGCGCAGCATTCCGCGCGAGAACACGAACAGCGCCACGCTGAGTGAGATCACCGCGACCACCGGGGTAAGCCACACGAACAGCTGGAACTCCGTGGAGCGCAGGAACGCGGTGGCCGGGTAGAACGCGGCGAACGAGAACGGGATGATCCAGGAGAGCAGCGCGCGCACCGCCGGATGGTAGATGGTGACCGGATAGCGGGCGAACCGGATCATGTTGTAGACCGGCGCGCCGATGCCGAGGCGATCCTCGAACCAGAACGACAGCGACGTGAGCGTCAGGAAGATCCCCAGGTAGATCGCAGCCCCCGAAACGGCAAGCAGCGGCAGCAGGAGCAGATCACCCGCCTCGGGCGCGATCCCGAGACGCGTGCCGGCCACCACCAGCAGCACGCAGCCGATGATGATCTCGTTGAGCGCGGCCACGTTGAACGTCTCGAAGAGAACCTGGAACACGGGATGGATCGGCCGCAACAGGACGCGATCGAACTGCCCCTCCACGAGATGCTTCTCGCTGAAGTTCCACAGGTTGAAGCTGATGAGGTTGAAGAGACCCAGCGGGATCATGGAGAACCCGTGGATGAGGATCAGCTCATCGATGGACCATCCCGCCAGCGTCTGGATGCGGCTGTACAGCACTCCCAGGAACGCCAGTTGCACCGCGAGCGCCCCGAACACCGAGAGGCTGTCCACGATGAAGTCCGCGCGGTAGACGAGTCGCGCCTTCACGAACTGCAGGAAGTACGCGATCAGGATGGAGGCGTGGCGTCGCACGTCAACCTCCCTGCACCGTCGTGCGACGAATGGCGTGGCGCCACAGCGCGACCCCGAGTCCGTAGAGCGCCACGGCCCAGAACACCTGCACCAGGAGCGCCTGGACCAGCGCCTCGCCCTGGCGCATGCCCATCCAGATAGTCACGGGCACGTACGTGATGGAGGCGAACGGGAGCATCTCCACGACCTGCCGCCACGAGTCGGGGAAGAACGACAGTGGAATCAGGGCCCCGGTCAGCAACTCCATCACCACGTGCTTGGCGCGCACCAGCCCCATGATGCTCTTCAAGTGGAGCGCGAACGTGCCCACGATGAAGTTGATGGCGGTGTTGATCAGGAACGCCAGGAAGAACGAGAGTGCCGCCGCCAGGCCGGAGAATGCATCCGGAGCACCCACATGGAACAGCGGGACGATGACAATGGAGATGGGCACCGTGAACAGCACGAAGCGAAACAGCGCCTCGCCCAGCGCCCCGAAGAACGTCATCGCCTGGATATCGATGGGCTTCAGCAGGTTCTGGGCGATGTTTCCGCCCGTCACCTGCGTGGCGAGTTCACGATCCACGTTGTTGAACGTGAGGCTGCGCCCGATCCACGCCACCGCGATGTACGTGACCACCGCCGCCTCGTTGAAGCCGCCGATCACGGTGCCCTCGGGCAGGCCGGAGTAGATCGCGCGGAAGAGGAACGCGTTGCCCGCCACGAACACGAGATACGTGACAATCCCCGTGTAGTAGCGGAGCCGATACGCCAGCATCTTGATGAACGTGATCCGCGTGAACTCGAGGTACAGCGTGAGCGTGCCGGTCACTCGTCGGCCCCCGCCAGCGCGGGCAGGTCCACCTCTCCGCGGTAGATCTTGCGGACCACCTCCTCGATGGGCGGCTCGAGCACGGACAGATCGTGCACGGGAGCGTCCGTGACCACCCGGCGAACCACCTCCGCGATGGGGATCCTGCTCTTCTCGAACTCGCCCTCGAAGCGTCCGGTGTCCACGCGCACCCAGCGCACGTCGAGCCCCTCGGTGGCCCGTCGCAGGTCTTCCTCGCCGCCCTCGCCGCGGATCTCCACGCGCAGCCGCCCCAGGTTGCCGGAGAGCTGCTGCATGCCGGCGATGTTCCCGTCGAACAGCAGCGCGCCCCGATCGATGAGAATCACGCGCCGGCACAGCTGCTCGATGTCGTCGAGGTCGTGCGTGGTGAGGATCACGGTGGTGCCGAGTTCCTGGTTCACGCGCTGGAGGAATCGCCGGATGTTCTCCTTGCTCACCACGTCCAGGCCGATGGTGGGCTCGTCCAGGAACAGAACCTGCGGTTGATGGAGCAGCGCGGCCGCCAGATCGCAGCGCATGCGCTGGCCCAGCGAGAGCGTGCGCACGGGCTGATTCAGGAACTCGGACAGGCCCAGCAACTCCTCGAACGTCTCCATCTGCTGTTCGTACAGCGACTCGTCCACTTCGTAGATGCGCCGCAGGAGTCGAAACGACTCGACCGCCGCGATGTCCCACCAGAGCTGCGTGCGCTGTCCGAACACCGCGCCGATCGTCTTGGCGTAGGCGCGGCGCTCCTTCCAGGGAACGTAGCCGTTCACGCGGATGTCGCCCGAGGTGGGCGTGAGGATTCCGGTGAGCATCTTGATCGTGGTGGACTTGCCGGCGCCGTTCGCACCGATGTAGCCCACCATCTCGCCGGGCTGCACGGAGAAGGTCACGCGATTCACGGCGGTCATGGTCTCGGTGCGCCGATCGAAGAGATCGCGCACCGCCCCCATCACGCCCGGACGGCGATTCGCCACGCGGTACTCCTTGGTCAGGGCGCGCGCTTCGATGCCGCTCATGGTGCGTTCTCCTGGGGCGTGTGAGACGCCGGGGGGATCAGCGGAACCACGTGAAGGTCCACGGAGAACTCCGGGAACCGTGGGTTTCGCACGGAAAGGGTCGGCGGGCCGGGGATCGTACCCGGAATCTCGGCCACGAGCATACTCTTCTCGCCGGCCGCGGCCAGCCGCGCCGAGAGGTCCCGGGCGTCCGCGGCGGACGACAGCAGGTGAAACCGGCGGGAGGCCCAGAGGCTCGGCAACTCCGTGGGCAGCCAGAAGAGGCTGGTGGCCACCA
>BQJX01000509.1 GCA_021604925.1 Gemmatimonadota bacterium | reverse complement strand
TATCCCATCGTGGCGCGGAACGCGGCCGGGGACCTGCATGCGTACGCGGTCGTGTGGTTCATCGTGGACGAAGCGCACATCGGCAACATCGCCGTGGCGCCGCAGGCGCAGGGCACGGGGATCGGGACGTTCCTGCTGAACCACATCCTGGCCGAGGCCCGGCAGCGCGACATGGCGTTCGCCACGCTGGAAGTCCGTCCGTCGAACCGGGCGGCGCTTCAGCTGTACCAGCGTTTCGGTTTCCGGCAGGTGGCCGTTCGCAAGAACTACTATCGCAACGATCGCGAAGACGCCCACGTGCTTGCGGTGGATCTCCACGACGCAGCGGAGGCGCGACTTGGGTAGCGTGATCGGAGCGCTCGGGAATCCCGAGGCGGTGGCGCACCTTGGTGCGTTTGCCGGGCCGCGCGTGGGCTTCGTGCTGGGCTCCGGTTGGGGCCACTTCATCGAGTCCACCGAAGTCGTGGCCGCGTGTCCCTACGAGGAGATCCCCGGGTTCGGCGAAAGCACGGTGGCCGGTCACGCGGGACGACTCGTGCGCGGACGCAGCGCCGGCGTGGAGTACCTGGCCATGCAGGGTCGGCTGCACCACTACGAAGGGCATTCGCTGGAGCGGATCGCGGGCACCATTGCCGTGCTGTACGGACTCGGCGTCCGCGAGCTGGTGGTGACCTGCGCGGCGGGCGGCGTGAACCCCGCGTACCGCGTGGGCGATCTCGTGTTGATCCACGACTACGTGAACTTCATGCTGAAGAGCCCGGTGCGAGGAGCGGTGGATGCGCTGAACGCGTTCACGCTGCCCTCGGCGCGGCTCGTGCGGATGGCGGAAGACGCGGCGGAGGCCGCGGCCATCCCGCTTCGCAAGGGTGTCCTGTTCTCCTCCAAGGGTCCCACCTACGAAACGCCCGCGGAAGTGCGGATGGCGCGACAGCTCGGCGCGGACGTGGTGAGCATGTCCACCGCTCCCGAGCTGATCGCGGCCGCATCGCTGGGCATGGAAGCGGTGGCCTTCTCCTGTGTCACGAACATGGCCCCGGGCGTGGTTCCGGGCCGGGAAGTGAACCACGAGGAAGTCATCGAAGTGATGGAAGCGCGCAAGGGCCGCTTCTCCGAATTGTTGTCCGCGGTGCTCGCGCGTTTCGACGCGGGACGGGTTGCCGGCGGGGACAGGGGTTAGTCATGGCGTGGTTCCGACGGGGCAAGAAGGGGATCAAGGCCGCGGTCGACAAGAAGGACATGCCGCAGGGCGTCTGGTTGAAGTGCCGGGAGTGCACGGAGATCCTCTACCGGCCGGAACTCGAGAAGTCGCACTGGGTCTGTCAGAAGTGCGGCTACCACTTCCGGATCAGTTCGCGTCAGTACTTTCAGCTGCTCTTCGACGAGGGCAGTTTCGTGGAAGAGGATGCGGGGCTGCGACCTTCGGATCCGCTGCACTTCCGCGATTCCAAGAAGTACAAGGACCGGATCGTGGCGGCGCAGACCAAGACCGGCCTGGACGATGCGATCGTCTCCGGTCGCGCCACCGTGGACGGGATCCCCGTGTCGATCGCCGCGCTGGACTTCTCGTTCATGGGCGGGAGCATGGGTTCCGTGGTCGGCGAGCGGATCGCGCGCGCGGCGCAGCGCGCCATCGACGCACGTCGCGGCCTGATCACGTTGTCCGCTTCGGGTGGCGCCCGCATGCAGGAGGGGATCCTGTCCCTCATGCAGATGGCCAAGACCTCGGCCATGCTTGCCAAGCTGGCGGAGGAGCGGCTTCCCCACATCTCGATTCTCACGGACCCCACCACCGGCGGCGTGACGGCCAGCTTTGCCTCGCTGGGGGATGTGATCCTGGCCGAGCCCAAGGCGCTGGTCGGGTTTGCCGGGCCGCGGGTGATCCGCGAGACGATCAATCAGGAACTGCCCGAAGGGTTTCAGCGCAGCGAGTTCCTGGAGGCGCACGGGTTCGTGGATCGGGTCGTGCATCGACGCGACCTGAATCGAACGTTGGCCACGGTACTGGCGTTCTTCGGCGATGCGCCCATGCCCACCGGTCGGTTGCGGCGGCGCCAGGATGACCACTAGCGCCGGCGGATCCGTCGGCGATCCGTTCCACCAGTTGCAGATCCTGCACGGACAGAGTGTGGAGCTCGGGCTGTGGCAGGTCACGCGTCTGCTGGATCGACTGGACCATCCGGAGCGCGACTTCCCGGCGATCCACGTGGCCGGGACCAACGGCAAGGGCTCGGTGTGCGCCATGGCGGCCGCCGCGCTTCAGGCCGCCGGTCACCGGGTGGGGCTGCTCACGTCGCCGCATCTGGTTCACTACTCGGAACGCATCCGGGTGAACGGTCGGCCGATCCGCCCCGCGGCCGCAAGCGAGATCCTCGCCAAGCTGGAGCACGTGGACGGCGACGCGGCGTTCGGCTCGTTCGACGGGTCCTTCTTCGAGGTGACCACGGCGCTGGCGTTCGAGCACTTTCGCCGCGAGGGCGTGGATGTGGCGGTCCTGGAGGTGGGCTTGGGCGGCCGCCTCGACGCGTCCAATGTGTGCTGTCCGGCCGTGACCGCCATTACCTCGATCGATCTGGACCACACCAAGACGCTGGGCGGCGACCTGGCCACGATTGCCGCGGAGAAGGCGGGGATCGTGAAGCCGGGGATTCCGGTCGTGGTGGGCCGCATGGAGGAGGAACCGCACGCCGTGATCGAGGCGATCGCCATGCGGCGGGGAGCCGAGATCCACGAGCCGGCGCGGGTGCGGGTGATGGCGCATCGCTGGGACGGGCTCGAAGTGGCGGTGCAGCTGCCGGGCGAGCGGGAGCGCTTTGCCGCCGTGCCGCTGCCGGGCCGGCACCAGACCGACAATCTGGGCGTGGCGATGGCGGCGGTCCGGCTCTTCGATCGGCGGCCGGAGTCGCTGGACACTCTTCTCGCCGGGCTGGAGAATACCCACTGGGCCGGGCGACTCCAGCGGGTGGAGGCAACGCCGGCGCGCGTCTACGATGTGGCGCACAATGCCGCGGGCGTGGCGGCGCTGGACTCCTCCCTTGGCGAGCTCGGCGTGCCCG
>BQJX01000508.1 GCA_021604925.1 Gemmatimonadota bacterium | reverse complement strand
TGGAGTTGGCCGGGGTGCGCCCGAACCCGTTCCGAAACGACGCCACCACCGTGGCGTTCACGCTGTCGCCGGGCGGTCCCGTGGAGTTGGACGTGATGGACGTGACCGGCCGGCGGGTGGCGCGTCTGCTGGACCGCCCGCTGGACGCCGGCACGCACGAGGTCACGTGGAACGGCCGCAACGCGCGCGGAGGCAACGTTGCGGCCGGGGTCTACTTTCTGCGTCTGCGATCCGGCGCCACCGAACGCGTGGCGAAACTCGTGAAGCTCCGCTAGAGCAGCCGAGCTAGTTCGTGGCCACCCGTCGGGAAATGCCCTGGACGATCTGGTCCACCGCCGGCTGCATTCGCTCGAAGATCTCCGAGTCGCCGGTCATCCGGTAGGTCCAGCCGCAGCCCACGCACAGCGACATGAGCTTCTCGCCGATGTCGTCCGCGTCCGCCGTGGTGGAGAACTCGCCCGTGGCCTGCCCGATGCGAACCACGTTCGCGAAATCCGAGATGAACACGCGCGCGGCGTTGCGCAGCGCCATGGCCACTTCGTCCGTGGGATCCACCGCGTCCACCGCAAGGTTCAGGAACAGACAGCCGCCTTCGAAGAGGCCGCTGGTCCAGTACTCCCCGTAGGTGCGGAGCGTTCGCGAGAGACGATCCGTGGGGGACGTGGCGTCCTTGAGCTGACCACGAAAGTAGGTGCGCGCCATGGCGACCGACTCTTCCACCAGCGCGAGCACCATCTCCCGCTTGGAAGTGAAGTGCGCCATGATGCCGCCCTTGGAATAGCCGGTGCGGTCGGCAAGCTTGCCGATCGACATCCCGTGGATGCCTTCGCACGAAAGAAGCTGTACTGCTTCGGTCACCAGGCTCGCGCGGCCGCCGCGCTCCTGGGGACGGATCACTGCCGGGGCCACTGTGCTGGTCATCGTTGTGCTGGTCATCGTCCACCTCCCATACCCGTTCACACCATCCACATCGGACGAACGTTCGGATGCTACGACGACCGCCGCGGCCCGCCAAGTCGAAAGTCAGGGGAAGCGTTGGCTGCGGCCCGCGACCTGCCGCTCAGCCGATCAGGGCTCGCACTCCCAGGCGCCCGGCCCACACGGCGAGCAGCCCTACGAAGACGTGGGCCATCACGTTCAGCAGCGCAAACCGCGCCATCCCGGTCCGCGCCAGGTCGAACGTCTCGGACCCGAACGCGGAGAACGTGGTGAAGGATCCCAGGATGCCCACGGACAGGAACAGGCGTGCGTCCGGGGTCAGGGACGGGCGCGTCTCCACCATGGCCAGCAGCCCGCCCAGCAGGGCGCAGCCGATCACGTTGACGGCCAGGGTGCCCGCGGGAAAGTGGGAGGCGGCCTTCTGCTGGACCAGCCCGGCCACCGCGTAGCGCGCGATGGCACCCAGGAAGCCGCCGGCGCCGATGATGAGGAGATTTCGCATGGAGGCATTCTAGGGGAAGCGCGCCGCGACCGCCATTGCACTGGGGCGCCCAGGCCGCGGGAGTCCGGCGCGAGCCGCCGAGACCACGCGGACCCAGCGCGGGTCCGGCGCGGGCCTCGGGGCGTCAACCCGGAGCGTCCGGTGGCCGATCCCCTGGAGGTGGCGCCGTTGACCCCTTCTCGTCCCGGTGCTAGGTTCCCGCCCTTCCGTTTCCGGGGTTCCCGGCGGGGGGGTGGAGGTCACTCCGCCCGGGAGAATCGTCATCGAAGCGTCGCGCACCGACTCGAAACCCGGCCTGCGTTCCTGGCTGCCCCCGCTCCTCTGGGTGGCGGTGGTCCTGGGCGCATCGTCCCTGCCGGATCTTCGGACCACGGCCGGTGGAATCGCCATCCGAGACAAGCTCGCCCATTTCGGCGAGTATTTCATCTTCGGATGGCTCGTGGCGCGATCGTTCGATGGTTACGGCTGGAGTGGGCGGAAGCACCTCCTCTGGTCCGTGCTCTTCGGTCTCTTCCTGGGCACCGTGGACGAGTTCTACCAGGGATTCGTCCCCGGCCGTGAGCGCAGTATCCTGGACCTGGCCGCGGACGTAGGCGGCACACTCGCGGGCTGGTACTTCAGCCGGGAGGACGAGGCGGTTGGCCACTCTCAAAGCACCGAGAGGCACACGTGATCTGACGGCGCCGGAAATCGCGCGCTGGCAGCAGATGGAGACGTGCGCCCGGAACGTCTTCTCCCTGGCCAACTTCTCCGAGATCCGAACTCCCGTCTTCGAACACACGGATCTGTTCGTGCGCGGCGTGGGCGAAGCGACCGACATCGTCTCCAAGGAGATGTACTCGTTCGAGAGTCGCTCGGGCGAAGGGCTCACGCTGCGACCCGAGAACACGGCGGGCGTCGTGCGCGCGTACCTAGAGCGCGGGCTTCGCAACCAGTTCCCGAGTCCGCTGCGGCTCTGGTACCTGGGCCCCATGTTCCGCTACGAGCGTCCGCAGAAGGGACGCCAGCGGCAGTTTCACCAGATCGGCGTGGAGGTCATCGACACGCAGGACGCGCGCGTGGACGCGGAGGTGATCCTGGTGGCGTGCGAGTATCTGCGCGCGCTCGGGCTGGACGAGCTGACCGTGGACATCAACTCGCTGGGGGATCTCGCGGACCGCGTGCAGTTCCGCGAGTCGCTGGTGAAGTACCTGCGCGGCGTGGAGGATCGGCTGGATCCGGACAGCGTATCACGCATCGACCGCAATCCGTTGCGCGTGCTCGACTCCAAGAACGAGAAGACGCAGGAGGCGCTGCGCGACGCCCCGTCCATCCTGGATCATCTGAACGACGACGCGGCGGCCCACTTCCGGCAGGTGCAGCAACACCTGGAGGAGGCGGGCATCCGCTACCGGGTCGTGCCGAGTCTGGTGCGCGGTCTCGACTACTACTCGCGCACCACGTTCGAGATCCAGTCGGACAAGCTGGGCGCGCAGTCCACGGTGTGCGGCGGCGGCCGCTACGACGGCCTGGTGGAGGAGCTGGGCGGTCCGTCGGTGCCGGCGGTGGGCTGGGCGCTGGGACTGGAGCGGCTGGCGATCGTGCTGGACGACACGTTCGGCCCGCTGGAAGCGCGC
>BQJX01000507.1 GCA_021604925.1 Gemmatimonadota bacterium | reverse complement strand
TCCGTGCGCACACCTCACGCGCGCGCCGCCCTCTCCGCGCGGACGGCCGTGGCCGCGATTCCCGCGCTGGTCGGCCTGCTGCTCTCGGGTTGTAGCGGCTCGCCCACCGATGGGCGCAACGTGGTGCTGGTCACGCTGGATACGACCCGGCCCGACCGACTCGGCACCTACGGTCGTCCCGACGCCCGCACCCCCGTCCTCGACCGGCTGGCGCGCCAGGGCGGCGTGGTGGAGTGGGCCATCGCCGACGTTCCCGTGACGCTTCCCAGCCACACCACGTTGATGACCGGGATCCCGGCGCTGGGCCACGGCGTGCGCTACAACGCGGACTTCAAGGTCACCGAAGACGCCGAGACACTGGCCGAGGTCTTTTCCGGATTCGGCTACGATACCGGCGCCGTGATCTCCGCGCTCGTGCTCGACTCGAAGTTCGGAATCGCCCAGGGCTTCGCCACGTTCGAGGACGACCTCACGCCCGGCTACGTGAAGTTTGACGAGTCGCTCTACCCCGCCGAGACGCACTGGTTGCCCAAGGCGGATCGCCGCGCGGAAGAGACGGTGGATCGTTCGCTGGAGTGGCTCGACGGCGCGCGTCGACCCTTCTTCCTTTGGTCGCACTTCTACGATCCGCACTTCCCGTTCGATCCGCCGCCGCCGTGGGCGCAGACCGCGGGGGAACTGTACCTGGCCGAGATCCACTACACGGACTGGCAGCTCGGTCGGATCGTTCGCGCGCTGGAGGAATCCGGCGAAGCGGATCGTACCGTGTTTGCGGTCACCGCCGACCACGGGGAGGGCCTGGACGAGCATCGCGAGGACGGACACGGCATCTTCCTGTACGACGACACCGTGCGCGTGCCGCTGATCATCCGGGACGTGGCCCACGTGGAGGCCGGCACGGTGATCGGCGACCAGGTGCGCACCATCGACGTGGCGCCCACGCTGCTGGAGTACTCCGGTCACGCGGGCGAGACGCTCGGCATCGGCGGGACGTTGGCCCCGATCCTGGCCGGGACCGGCCCGGTGCCGGACTCGCTGGCCTATTGCGAATCGATCAAGACGCGACTGTTCTACGGCGGCACCGGCCTGAAGGTGCTGCGCACGCGAAACGCCAAGTTCGTGTGGGCACCGCAGCCGGAGCTCTACCTTCTGGACGAGGACCCCGGCGAGCGCGTCAATCGCGTCGCCGATCAACCCGAGGAGGCCCGCGGACTCCACCGCCGGTTGGAAGACGTGGTGCGCGGCATCCTGGACCAGGGGCTGCTCTCCGTGGAGGCCTACGATGCGGACGAGGAGACGCTGGAGGGACTTCGGAGTCTGGGCTACCTGGCCGGAAGCGGTGCCGAGGCCGGTGCCCAGTCCTTCGAGAAGGAGATGGAGCTGCGCGGGCACGACCCCAAGGACCTCGCGGACGTTTCGATGGGCGCCCGCGAGATCCAGAACGGCTTCTACGAGAACGGCGAGAAGAAGCTGCTGCGCTTCTTCGACTCGGTGAAGACCCCGCAGGAAGATCCGGCCATGGCGCACTTGTGGGCGGCCGCCCACCAGAACTACGCCAAGATCTGGATGATCCGCGGCAACTACCACCAGGCCGCCGAGCAGTACCGGCTGGCCGCGCTGGCGGAACCCGAGTACGACAACGCGCGGTGGAGCCGCATCTACGCGTTGAACCTGGCCCGCGAACACGAGCTGGCCAACCGGGAAGCGCTGGCGCTGATCGACCGGTATCCGCGATCGTACCGGGTCATGGTGCACCGCGGGGTTGCCCTGGCGTTCCTGGGGCAACTGGACCAGGCGCGCGCGCAACTGGAGGAAGTGGTGCGCGACGCGGAACCGCAGGGGACCGCCGTCCGCAATGCGCGCTACTACCTCGCGCGACTGGGGACGCCGCGGGAGGCCGAAGCGCTGAACGGCTACCTGACCGCCGAGGAGAAGAACGGTGGACAGTCCTAGCGATTGTGCGGCCCGCGGGCTGCCGGCCGAAACCAGCCGGAACTAGCCGCCGGCGACGGGTCTCACGAGTTCCAGTCGATCACCCTGGGCGAGTTTCGCCTGGGCGAAGCGTTCGCGAGACAGCGCCTCTCCGTTCAACTCGGCCACGACCCAGCGCGGGTCCAGCTGGAGATCGGACAGGGGCTCCGCAAGGGTGCACCCCACCTGGATCCGGCGCGGCTTGCCGTTCAGCGTGGTCTCACCCATTGAGCGCGCCCTCCCAGTCCTTCCACACCGGATCGAAACCGCGCTCGCGCAGTACGCGCGAAACCTCGCCGGGGTCGCGGTGGTCCTCCACCGTGAACTGCTGGCCGGCTCCCTGCTCGGGCTCGAGATAGCCACCCGGTTCCGTGCGCGACCCGGCGCTGATCTGGGTGACCCCCAGCGACAGCATCCCGTCCCGGAACGCCGGAGCTTCGCGCGTGGAAAGCACGATCCCGATGTCCGGAAGGAACAGCCGAAACGCGCAGACCAGACGCGCCAGGTCGGCATCCGACAATGGATGCCGGGCATCGGCGTCGGCGAACTCCGCGTGCCGGAGGCGCGGGAACGAAACGCTGACGAACGCCTTCCAGTAGCGGTTCATCAGGTACTGGGCGTGCGCGGCCAGATGCAACGCTTCCTGCCGCCACGGGGCCAACCCGAACAGCGCGCCGATCCCGAGCCGCTTCATGCCGCCCTCCGCGCCACGATCCGGCGTGGCGAGGCGGTAGTCGTAGTCCTTCTTCTTTCCCGCCAGGTGGACCGTGGCGTACACGTCGCGATCGTACGTCTCCTGGTACACCACCAGTCCTTCCGCGCCGGCGTCCGTCCAGCGACGGTACACATCCACGGTCTGCGGCTGCACTTCCACCGAGATGCTCGGGACCACCGCGGAGAGCGCCGTGATCAGCTCCTCCAGGTACGCGGGCGAGACGTGGCGCGGGTGTTCGCCGGACACGATCAGCAGGTGCCGGAACCCGCGATCGCGCAGCAGTCTCGCTTCGGCCAGGGCCTGGTCCACGGTGAGCGTTCGCCGCCGGATGGGGTTCTCGCGCGCAAAGCTGCAGTAGGTGCAGGTCTCCA
>BQJX01000506.1 GCA_021604925.1 Gemmatimonadota bacterium | reverse complement strand
GGCGGTGGCGCGGTCCGGTTTCTCCGTGAAGCGCGCCACGCGCCGCACGCCCTCCGGCGCGGCGTCCATGACCTCGCCCGCCTCGATGTAGCCGTATCCGGTCTCCGGACCGGTGGGCACGATCCCGAACGTGACCAGGCCGCGCTGCTTCTGCGCCACCTCCACGCCGCGCAGCAGGACCTTGCGGAACGCTTCTTCGTCCGAGATCCAGTGATCCGCGGGGGTGACCACCAGCACGCCTTCCGGATCCTCGCGCGCCACCAGCGCCGCCGCCAGCGCGATGCACGGCGCCGTGTTGCGCCCGACCGGCTCGCCCACGATCTGGTCCCGTGGAATCTCCGGCAGATGATCCGCCGCCATTCCCACGTGCTGCACGTTCGTGATGACCCACGCCTCATGCGCGCCCGAGAGCGGAAACATGCGACGCCCGGTGCGGGTCAGGAGGGACTCCTCCCCCGCCACGGTGAGGAACTGCTTGGGGCACTCGTGCCGGCTGGCGGGCCAGAATCGAGTGCCGCGCCCGCCGGCCATGATGATGGGGTGGATGCGGCTCACGCGGGCACCATGGTCTGCATGACTTCCTTCAGCTTGGTCTCCACGATCCCGCGGATCTCCTGCAGCCTCTCCTCCGTATCCGCCTCGAACCGGAGCACGAGCAGCGGCGTGGTGTTGGACGCGCGCACGAGCCCCCAGCCATCGCCGAAGTCGATCCGGGCGCCGTCCACGTCGATCACGGGATGGTCCTTGCGGAAGAACTCCGTCATCTCCTTCACGACCTGGAACTTGTGCGCCTCCGGGCACGCCACGCGCAGCTCCGGCGTGGACGGGTACGACGGGATCGTGGCCATGATTTCGGACAGCGGTGCATCTTCGTTGGCCACGATCTCCACCAGCCGCGCGGCCGCGTAGAGCGCGTCGTCGAACCCGAAGTAGCGGTGCTTGAAGAACATGTGGCCGGACATCTCGCCGGCCAGGAGCGCGCCGGTCTCTTTCATCTTTTGCTTGATGAGCGAGTGGCCGGTGCGCCACATGATGGGCTCCCCGCCGTGCGCCTGGATGTCCTCGATGAGGCCCTTGGAGCACTTCACCTCAAAGATGACGGGCGTGGGGCCGTCGCGGAGGACCTGGCGCGCGTAGAGGGCCAGCAGGCGATCCCCCCAGATGATGTTGCCCTTTTCGTCCACGACCCCGATGCGATCCGAGTCCCCGTCGAAGGCCACGCCGAAGTCCGCGCCGGTCTCCCGCACCTTGGCGATGAGATCCTGGAGGTTCTCCTCCACGGTGGGATCCGGGTGGTGATTCGGAAAGCGGCCATCCGGATCGCAGTACAGCTTGTGCACGGTGCAGCCCAGCGTTTCCAGAACGTTGGGTGCGTGCGGACCGGCCACGCCGTTGCCCGCATCCACCACGACCGTGAGGCCCCGGTCCGGGGTCACGTCTTCCGTGAGACGCCCCAGGTATTCCGGCAGGACCCGCTTTTCCGTGACCGAGCCCGTGCCCGTCTCGAAGTCGTCGTTCTGGATCAGCTGGAGGACGTCCTGGATCTGCGCACCGTGAATGGACGTGGTCCCGATGGATGACTTGAAGCCGTTGTACTCCGCCGGGTTGTGGCTGCCGGTGATCATGATGCCGCCACCCACCTCCTGCGTGTACATGGCGTAGTACAGCGCCGGCGTGGGCACCACGCCCACATCCACCACATCCAGCCCGGTGGAATTCAGACCGCGGATCAGGTCGTCACGCACGCGATCCGAGGAAAGGCGAACGTCCCGGCCCACGGCCACGTTCTTGGCGCCGGCGCGGACCAGCGTGGTGCCCAGGCCCTTCCCGATCAGGACGCAGGTGGGCGAGTCCAGCTGCGGATCCACCACTCCACGGATGTCGTACTCACGAAAAATCTCGGAACTGATCTGCGCCATGTCTTCCTCTTCTTCTGGTGAGAACTGCGGCGGACCACGACGGCTTAGATCGCGTCCTCGATCTTGTCGGGGAGCATGCCCCGATTCGGGATCCAGTCCTTCAGGTGGTCCCAATCCAGCCGTTCCCGAGTCTCCTCGGGGACAAGGTGCAGCAGCACCCAGCCCACCCGCAGAGCGGAGTCATAAGCTACGGAGGACCGCGCGGCCGGAAAGCCCCCCAGGCCCTCGACCGCCAGGGCCAGGACCCCCACGATGACCGCTCCGCGCGCCAGACCCAGCGCCGCGCCGGCGAGTCGGTCCAGCCAGCTGAGCGACAGCCCCTCCAGCAGCTTGCGGATCAGCCAACCGATCAGCGTGATGGCCACGGCCACGCCCAGGAACACGAGCACGAACCCCAGGGCAGCGGCGGCGGGCTCGGACATCCAGCGCGAGAACACCATTCCCACCGCGCCGGACTCCCGGGACGCGACAATGAAGCCGATCACCAGCCCGAGAATGGACAGGACCGTCTTGAGCGCGCCCGTGAGGACCCCCGCAAACGTGCTTGCCGCCACGACGCCGAGGATGATCCAATCCACCCAGTTCATCACTTGCTCCACCTCCGGGCGGACAGTATCGACCGGCCGCGGGGGTGTCAACGACACGGCCGCAGGCCCGCGGCGGGGAGATCGACATGAACGACGCGTCCACCTCACTGAACGCCGCGCGCTGGGGCATTCTGTTGGCATTGCTGGGACTGCTGTTCGGATTCGGCCTCGGTGTCACGTTCGGCGCCGCGGAGGAGAAGCTGAAGGATGGACTGGCGCACTCGGCCGCCGGCGTGCTGGAAACGGTCTACTCCGGCGACCAGGCGGCCGCGGACCGCGTCGTGTCCAAGTCGTGGAGCTACTACAAGCGCGCTCACCTCCACGCGGGGGGCATGGGCGCGGTGGCCATCGCCCTGATCGTCCTGCTGGTCGTGGCGGGTTCTCCGCTGGCCCTGACCCGGGTTGCGTCCACTGCGCTGGGGTTCGGGGCGCTGGGCTATCCGATCTTCTGGCTTCTGGCGGGCGCGCGCGCGCCCGGCCTCGGGGGCACCGGCGCGGCCAAGGAGTCGCTGGCGTGGCTGGCCCTCCCCACCTCCGGCCTCTTCACGCTCTCGGTGCTCGCCA
>BQJX01000505.1 GCA_021604925.1 Gemmatimonadota bacterium | reverse complement strand
GTACGAAGAGATGTTGCCCACCGCCATGGTGGCGATTCCGACTTCGTGGCGGACGCGGTCGCTGAACGGGGTCTGGAACTGGCGCCCGTAGACGGGCTTGGCCCAGGGAACGGTCTGCCCGGCGGACACGTCCACGATGTCGCACTGGTGCGCCGCCAGCGCGCGCGCGATCTCCACCGCGTCGGCGCCGTCCAGTCCGCCCGGCGCCCAGTCCGTCGCGGAGATGCGCACCGAGATCGGCCGCTCCGCCGGCCACGCGGCGCGCACCGCGTCCAGCACTTCCAGCGGAAACCGAAGTCGGTTCTCGAGACTGCCGCCGTACTCGTCGGTGCGCAGATTGGTCAGCGGCGAGAGAAAACTGGACAGCAGGTACCCGTGGGCAAAGTGCACTTCCACGAGATCGAAGTCCGCTTCCAGCGCCCGCTCGGTGGCGCGCACGAAGTCGTCCCGAACCTGATCCATGTCCGCGCGATCCATCTCCGCCGGCACCGGGTTCGCATCGGTCCAGGGCAGCGGCGACGGCGCCACCAGCGGCCATCCTCCCGCCTCCAGCGGAGCGTCCATCCCCTCCCAGGCCAGCCGGGTGGAACCCTTGCGGCCGGCGTGGCCGAGTTGGATTCCGATCTTGGCGCCGCTCTCGCGATGCACGAAGTCCACGATCCGGCGCCACGCCACCGTGTGCTCATCCGTGTAGAGGCCCGTGCACCCCGGAGTGATCCGCGCCTCTGCGCTCACGTTCGTCATCTCCGTCATCACGAGTCCGGCTCCGCCCACCGCGCGGCTCCCCAGGTGGACAAGGTGCCAGTCGTCCGGCGTGCCGTCCTGCGCGCAGTACTGGCACATGGCGGAGACGACCACGCGGTTCGGCAGCACCAGGTCCCGCAATCGGAACGGTGTGAACATGGGCGGCGGCACCGGCGCGCCGGAGGCCACCGCGGGGGCGCCCACCTGCTCGGCGGCCCGGGCCGCGTACCAGCCGTCGATGGACGCCACGTACGCCGGGTCGCGCTCCTTCAGGTCCGCGTGCGTGATGCGCAGGCTCCGCGTGAGCAGGGTAAAGCCGAACTGCACCGGATCCATTTGGAAGTAGCGCTCCGTATCCTCGAACCACTGCAGGCTCACCTGCGCCGCGCGCTGGAGGCTCTCCACTTCGGGGCGGCGTTCGGTTTCGTACCGGACGAGCGCCGCCTCCACGTCCGGCTCCGCGGCGAGCGCGCCCGCCAGCGCAATGGCATCCTCCAGCGCGAGCTTGGTGCCGGACCCCACGGAGAAGTGCGCGGTGTGCACGGCGTCGCCGATCAACACCACGTTTTCGTGGTGCCACGCCTCGTTCCGGATGGTGGGAAACTGTCGCCACACCGAGCGGTTCTTCAGAAGCTCGTGGCCCTCCAGCTCTTCGCGGAACAGGTCCGCGCAGAACGCCGCCGTGGCATCCTCGTCCTGCGGGTCCAGTCCCGCCGCGCGGAACGTCTCGTCGGTGGCTTCCACGATGAACGTGGAACGATTCGGCGCGTACTGGTAGGCGTGCACCCGCCAGAGGCCGTGCTCGTTCTCCCGGAAGTAGAATGTGAACGCGGGAAAGGGCCGCGTGGTCCCCAGCCAGACGAAGCGATTGGGTCGTTCGTCGATCGTGGGACGAAAGTGCTCGCGGTGCAGCTCCCGCACCACGCTGTTCACCCCGTCCGCGCCCACGACCAGATCGGCGCCGGCGAACGCCGCCGGGCCATCCACTTCGTGCTGGTAGTCGAGTTCCACGCCGAGCCGCTCCGCGCGCTCCGCCAGGATCTCCAGAAGCCGTCGGCGGGACATTCCGGCAAAGCCGTGCCCCGTGGAAGACAGCCGTTCGCCGCGGTAGTGGATATCGATGTCGTCCCAGTGATGGAAGGCCGCCGAGATGGCCTCGTAGCTGGGACGATCCGCATCGGCCAGGTTGCCCATGGTGGCATCCGAGAACACCACGCCAAAGCCGGGCGCTTCGGCCGGGCGATTCCGTTCCAGCACTCGGACCCGATGCCCGGCATCCGCCAGCTTCAGCAGGATGGCGAGGTACAGCCCGGCGGGACCGCCCCCCACAATGACCACGTTCATGCGGACGCGTCTCCCTTGGCCATCTGACCGGCAATGATCAGATGCTGGATCTCGGTGGTCCCTTCGTAGATGCGCAGCGACCGCACCGAGCGGTAGAGCCGATCCACCGGGTGATCCGCCAGCACCCCGCGTCCTCCCAGGATCTGCACGGCGTCGTCCACGATCCGCTGCGCCGCCTCGGTGGCGAAGGCCTTGGCCATGGCCGCTTCCAGCGTGACCCGATCGGCGCCGCGGTCCTTTTCCCAGACCGCGCGATACGTGAGCAGGCGCGCCGCGTCCAGATCGATGGCCATGTGCGCGAGCTTGTGCTGGATCAACTGGAACGCCGCCAGCGGCTGGCCGAACTGGTGGCGTTCGGCCGCGTGTTCCTGTGCTTCCCGGAGCGCGCGCCAGGCCATGCCGCACGCGGACGCGGCCACGGTGGCCCGCAGTCGATCCAGGGTGGCCAGGCCCAGCTTGAAGCCGGCTCCCTCCGCCCCCAGACGCTGCGCGTCCGGAACCCGGCACTCCTCGAAGGCCAGCTCACCCAGCGGATGCGGACAGCTCATCACGAGCGGCCGCACGAAGCGAAGTCCCGGCGTCTCGGCCGGAACCACGAACGCGGTCATGCCGCGCGCCCCCTGCCCCGGCGCGGTCGACGCGAACACCACGTAGAAGTCCGCGATGCCCGCGTTCGAGATGAACAGCTTGCCGCCGTTCAGGATCCAGTCCTTCCCGTCGCGAACCGCGGTCGTGGAGATCGACGCCACGTCCGAACCGGCTTCGGCTTCGGTCATCGCGAAGGCGGCCATCCTCTCGCCGCGGAGCGCCGGCTCGGCAAAGTGCGTGCGCAGTTCCGCCGAGTCCGCGAGCAGGATGGGCAGCGTGCCGAGCGCCTGCAGCGCGAACACCGCGTCCGCCAGCGACGAGGCGGCGCCCAGCACTTCGCGTTGCAGGCAGCAGAGGCGGAGGTCCTGGCGCAGGATCGCGTCGTACGCGCCGGC
>BQJX01000504.1 GCA_021604925.1 Gemmatimonadota bacterium | reverse complement strand
GCCACCCCTCTGCCAGCCCATGTCAAGAATTGCCAGCTTTGGCGCATTCTTGGAACCCCTGCGCACACGACCCGTATAGAATGAGGTCCTGTTGCCCGTCCCACGGCGACTCCGGTTGGCTCTTTTTCCTCTCCAAGGAGTGCATCCATGCCGTCCCTACGCTCGATACTGAGCCGCTCGACCGCCCAGGTCGCGTGCGTTTCCCTGACTCTCACCCTGTGGCTGGTCGCCTCCGCGTCGGCCACTCCCTCCATTCGCTTTCCCGACCGCTCCGAAGCCGTTCCCGACCTGGTCCCCGCCACGGTCGACGGTCGTCTCCCCGTCCTGCTCGAGACGAACGCCGGTTCGGCCCTGGCGGATCGAATTGCCGAGCTCGGCGGCGAGGTGACGCACGTCTTCGAGAATGCGGGTCTCGTCTCCGCGCTGGTCTCGCCGGAAGCGCTCGAGAGCCTGCAGAAGGACGGTCGCGTGGAGACGGTCACGCGGCAGCGGCTGGTTCGCCTGGCGGTGGTGGAACCGCGGGTTCCGGGCATGGATCGCCGTCGCGCCCTGGAGAGCACGGGGCATTTCGTGTTGCCCCGCACCAGCGGCACGCCCCGGGTCCGCGCGTTGACGATGGACGACCTGCGGGCGCGGAAATCCGGCGACGACGAGCTGGTTTCGTTCATCGGCTACGACGAGATCACGCGCGCTTCCGAAGTGTGGGAGGCCACGAACTACGGCGAAGACGCCGTGGTTGCGATCATCGATACCGGCATCTACGAGGACCATCCGCTGCTGGAAGGCAGCGTGATCGGCGGTTTCAATCTCGTGCCGGCCGAAGAGGAGATGGCGATCGACGCCGATGGCGACGGCACGCCGGAAGGACTCCACTTCGACTGGAACCGCGTGGAGAACAACGGGCACGGCACGTTCGTGGCCGGAGTGGTGGCCGGGCACGCCATGCTGGGACTGCCCGAGGACGACGGGCTGATCCAGTCGATCCTGGCGCACTCTCCGGAGTCGGTGGCGCTCGACGGCAAGGGCAACGCGGAACTGTACCTGGCCGGAACGGCGCCGGCGGCGTCGCTCTTTGGCGTGAAGGTCTTCCCGTACGATGGCGGCAGCGCACCCGACGCCCGCGTGGCCGAGGCGATCGACCGCCTCATCACGATGAAGCGCCGTCACATGCTCGACCTGGACGTGATCAACATGAGCCTCAGCGGTCCGGTGCTGAACGACGGCCGCAACCCGCTGGACCGCATCACCGACGCGGCCACGCGCGCGGGCATCACCGTGGTGGCGGCCGCGTCGAACGACGGCCCCGCCCTCACGTCCGTGGGCAGCCCGGGATCGGCCTTCACCGCGCTGACCGTGGGCGGAACGTACGACCCCATCCACATGCGCGTGGCGATCGAGCAGTTCTTCGGCGGCCCTCCCGGATCCGGAGCCACGCTCTTCCCGCATGAGACTCCGCAGATGGTCGACTTCGCGTCACGCGGGCTGACCGCGGACGGCCGGGTGAAGCCGGACATCGTGGCTACCGCGGCGTTCCTCTTCTCTTCCACGTTGGCCGACTTCTCCGGCGACGGCGTGAACGACACGCCGTTCTTCTCGTTCGGATCCGGGACCTCATTCTCGTCGCCGACCGTTGCGGGGGCTGCGGCGCTGCTCGCGTCCTACGCGAACTGCCGCGGGCGGCACGGCCGGGCGCCCACCTTTGCGCACGCGCTGATGAAGTCGGCGCAGCCGATCGCCGACCGGGATCGGGTCAGCCAGCGCAAGCAGGGCCGGGGCTTTGTGTACCTGCCCGGGGCCCTGGAGTTGCTGCGGCGCGGCCACGTGCACTGGCCCGGATGGTCGGATCCGCGCGACCCGATGACGCAGCGGGTGTCGCTGGACGGCGGACACGCCGAGGGCGAGTGCCCGCCGCTGGCCGCGGGCGAGTCGTACGACTTCTTCCTGAGCGTTCCCGAGGACCTGGGCAACCTCCACTTCTCCTTTCCCAGCGTGACCACCGGTTCCGTACAGAATCCGGTGCTGGGCGACGGTCTGCAGGTGACCGTGCACACGGCCAAGCGTGGCGGGGCGGGCGACTACCGCTTCTTTGCGACCCCCGTGGCTCCCGGCGAGTCCTTCGACCTTCCCATGCCGGAACCCGGTCGCGTGCGCGTGACCATGAGTGGGTTCCCGCTGAATTACGGGGACGTGTCGGGGACGTTCACGGTGGAGTCGTCGCCGTTCCCGGTTCGGGCGGACCACCGGATTCCGGGGCGCATTCGCCACGACGGTTGGGAGACGCACACGGTGGAGGTCCCGGCGGGCCTCGACGCGCTGGCGGTACGACTGCGCTGGCGTCACGACTGGCAGCACGTGCCCACGTACGATCTCGACCTGTTCATCGAGATGCCGGACGGATTCATTCCGGCCGCGTCGCTGGACAGTCCGGAGTTGGCGTGGATCGAGAGCCCGGCGCCCGGCCTGTACACGTTTGCGGTGAACGACTTCTCCACGGTGCGCGGCAGCGAGAGATACAGCCTCGAGATCGCCGAGATCCGCACGCGGATGCAGGAACTCCCGCTGGAGGACCGCGGGCGACCCCGCGTGGTGTCGGTGGGCCCGAATCCGGCGGCCTCCTACGCCGATGTGAAGTTCTCGCTCCCGCTGACGGGTCGGGCGGAGATCGACGTGTACGACGTCACGGGACGTCTGGTTCGGGGAGTCCTGAACGAGAGTCTGCCCGCGGGCGCGCACCAGGCGCGCTGGGACGGCCGGACCGGACAAGGGACGGCGGCGGCGAACGGCGTCTACTTCGTGCGGCTGAAGACCGAGGCCGGAACCTCCACCAAGAAGGTCCTCCTGCGGAACTGATGCCGGCAGCGAGGACGGTGCAGCGAGGCGGTTCGGGAGTTCCCGGGCCGCCTCGTTGGTTGGCGGACTTCTCGCCGAACGTCCCGCGGGGCGGTAGTCTCACGACCGGAAGGGGGAAGCCGTGTCGGACTACGAACTGCTGGACTGCGGGGGCGGACTGAAGCTCGAGCGCTTCGGCGACGTCCGCGTGATTCGCCCCGCGCCCGGCGTGCCCGGTCCGATC
>BQJX01000503.1 GCA_021604925.1 Gemmatimonadota bacterium | reverse complement strand
CGCCGCCTCCGCTGCAATTCCTCGGGCGATCCGCTCCCTTGCGACGTCCATTGCGGGACCTCCCGACCCGTGCCTATATTGGTCGGCACGTCACCCGGTTGCCATCATCTGGCTCATTCCCACCCAGGGGGAACCATGCCGATTGGCTATGCGATTGATCCGGTGCGACAGCTGGTCCTCGTTCGAGCGTGGGGCGCCCTCACGGACGACGAAGTTGCCGCCCAGGGGGCGGCCCTGGCCAAGGACCAACGGTATGGCGAAGTGTGGCGCGTGCTCGCCGACCTGCTGCAGGTCACCGAAATGCACGTGACCGCGCCGTTCGTCCACCGCTACAGCAGCCCCATGCTGGAGACCAAACGGGCCATCGTGGCCCGGTCGGGGGTCGGCTTCGGGATGGCGCGCATGTACGCCAGCGTGAACAGCACCGAGCAGAGCTCCGTGGCGGTCGTGAAGACGATCGCGGACGGGCTGGATTGGCTGGATCTTCCGCCCACCACGCCGCTTCCCGAACTCCTGGACGCCACGTTCCCGACGGGATCGGTTCCCGGAAAGGCCTGATGGAAGTGGAGCGTCGCCTGGATCGGATCGACCGCGGGATTGCCGCGTTCATGCAACGGTGGGGCGTGCCGTGTCTGCGCGTTTCGCTGGGGATCATCTTCATCTGGTTCGGGATTCTCAAGCCGCTGGGCATCTCCGCCGCGGAGCCCCTGGTCCTGGCCACCGTCCGCTGGATGCCGCTGTTCGACGGCGGAACCTGGCTCTCGATCATCGGCTGGTGGGAGGTCGTCATCGGACTGGCGTTCCTGTTCACGCCCACCATTCGAATCGCGATCGCACTGTTGGGGTTGCAGATGGTGGGCACGTTCCTGCCGCTCGTGGTGCTTCCCGAGGTGACGTTCCAGGCCGGGCGCATCCCCTACGGCCCCACCCTGGAAGGGCAGTACATCATCAAGAACCTGCTGATCCTCTCGGCCGCGCTGGTCGTGGGCGGCACCGTGCGACGCGGATCGGCACCGCAACTCGGCTCGCCGCGCTAGCGCTCCATCTCCATCAACTCGGTCGCCAGTTTCAGCAGCTCCGACTCCGGGCGAAGAACCGGCGCACCGCCGCGGCCGAGTTCGTCGCGGAGGCGCTGCGCGAGCTCTCCCGCCACCCGCTCGCGGGACGGGGCCTCCAGGTCGTCGATCCGTTCGTAGTAGTCGCGCACCAGGTCCAGCAGCTCGGGAGAGACGCTTCGCCCCCGGTCCTTGGCGCCGCCGAAGCGGACGGCGTCGGTGGGGCGGCGACGACGTTCGCTCACCACAATCGTGCCGGCCGCGAGATCGCCCAGCCGCTTCTCCTCCTTGGAAGCGAAGATGGCCACCAGGCCCACCGCGTACCCGAACTGCAGATCAATGGCGCGCAGCAGATTCCGGATGACGATCATGCCGAACGTGGCGGGCACTCCCCGGTCGCCCACCACGCGAATGCCCAGCACCCGCTTGCCGGGAGTCTGGCCGTTCCACGCCGCTTCGAAACCGATGTAGTATCCCCAGAACAGGAACATGCTCGCCACGATGAGCAGCCCGATCGCCCACAGGGAGGCCTCGTCCGCCACGTCGGAGTTGGCCCAGCGCGAGAGGTCGGCCATGTATCCAGCGGCGCCGAAGGCGAGAACCAGGCCGATGTACAGCCCCGTGAGGAGAATGCTGTCGATGAGCGCCGCCATGACCCGGCTCCCGATGCCGGCCCGCATCACGCGGAACGACACCTGTTCCGGCGTCTCCACGCGGAAGTCTCCGCGCAGGTCGAGTCCGGGCTCGGTCATGGACACCTCCCGATGAAATCCGCCGCCACCTCCACCCCGCCAGATTGGGCGCGGCTCGAGGAACTCGTCAAGCGACTCTCGGGCCGGGGCCGTCCCCGCAACGCCGACGAGATCCGCGAGTTCTGGCAGCTCTACCGGGCGGCCACGTCGCGACTGGCGGCGATCCAGGCGCAGAAGCGACCCTCCGAAGAACTCTGGTACTTGAATCGGCTGGTGGCGGCCGCGCACGCAGTCCTTTATCGGGTCCGGCGTCGCCGCAGCGCGAGCCGGCGGTTCCTGGCGTTCCTGGGCAGCGGGTGGCCGGCCCTGGTGCGGGAACACCGGCGATGGGTGGGAGCCGCCACGGCGATCTTCCTGGCGGGGGCGGCCATCGGCATCTGGTACTCCGCCACGGACGCGGCGTTTCCCGCGCACGTCACGCCGCCCGAGATCCTGGCCTCGATCGAACGCGGGGAGATGTGGACCGACGACATCCGCGACATGAAGCCCGTGGCATCGTCGTTCATCTTCTCGAACAACCTCATGGTGGCCATTCTCGCGTTCGCCGCCGGAATCACGGCCGGACTGGGCACCGTGTGGATCCTGTTCGCGAACGGCGTCTCGTTCGGCGCCATCTCCTGGGTCGTGGCCACGCACGGTATGTCCCGAGGGTTCTGGGGGTTCGTGGTGGCGCACGGCGCGCTGGAGCTGCCGGCGATCTTCCTGGCCGGCGCGGCCGGGCTGGTGCTGGGCCGCGGCATTCTCTTTCCGCGCGAGCTGCCGCGCAGTCGGTCCATTGCGCTGGCCGGACGCACCGCCTTTCGGCTGTTTGCGGGGACCGCGCCGCTGTTCGTGGTGGCCGCCGTGGTGGAGGGCTTCTTCTCGCCGCAGCCGTACCCGCTGAGCGCCAAGCTGGGCATGTCGGCGTTGCTGGGGGCGGTGCTGTTGTTGTGGGTGCTGAGTGCGCGGAGGGGTGAGGGTGGGTCGGTGGGGGATGGTGCGCTTGCCGACTAGCTGCTTTCCATCACCGCAACAATACCAACCTCTCCACCTGCGCGTACTCCCCCACCTCCATCCGAACAAAGAAGATCCCCGAGGACGCCCGGCGGCCGCTGCCGTCCCGGCCGTCCCACGCGACCTCATGCGCTCCTGCGGACTGGACACCGTCCACCAGTTCTTGAATCCGACGACCGGTCACATCAAACACCGAGAGCGTGACCCTTGAGGGTCTCTCCAGCGAGAACCGAATCGACGTGGCCTCCGTGAACGGATTGGGGAATGTGCCGATCAGC
>BQJX01000502.1 GCA_021604925.1 Gemmatimonadota bacterium | reverse complement strand
ATCGAACGACTCGATGCTCGCCTCCAGGATCTTCATCTGCGAGCGAAGCAGCGCCCGGAAGCGTTCCACGTACGTGAGCCGCTGTCGACGCAGGTCGTCCAGCGTTCCCCGGATCTTGGCGGCGTCGGCCAGGGCGGCCATGGTGACCTTCTCCCCTTCCATCTCCGCGTTCTTCAGGATGATGCGTGCTTCGCGGTCCACCTGCTCCATGCGGCCGTCCGCCAGTCGCTCGGCGGACAGCATGGAGTCCCGGAGCGTGCGATCCAGCGAGCGGTACTCGTCCAGGTCCCGCTCCAGGCGGTCGATCCTGGTGCGCAGGTCATCGCCCTCCAGGATCGCTTCTTCCAGACGATCGGCCACCAACTCCAGGTAGGCCACAACCTCGGCCTCGTCCACGCCGCGCATCTTGCGCCTGGAGAACGCGTGGTTGCGAATGTCGACCGGCCCGATCTTCATGTCACTTCCTCCCGACTGTGGGGACGGGTCCACGCAGGCTGTGGACACCCACGCTCGCTGCGAACATCGACGCAGGTCGCGGGCATCAACGCAGGTTGCGGGCGAAGTCGGCCAGGGTCGAAACGAGGAATCCCTGTACGACGATCTGCACCAGCAACAACGCAATCAGGATCGAGAAATCCAGGCCGGCGATCGGAGGCACGAAGCGCCGAATCCGATCCAGAAAGGGATCCGTCACCACGAGCAGGAAGCGCACGAGCGGATTCATCGGATCTCCGCCCACCCATGAAACGATGACCCGCCCGATCAGGATGAACACGTAGATCTGAGCGATCATCCCGATCAGTTGCGTGACAGCCATCAATGCGTTTCCCAACACGAACATCACATCCCCTCGTTCAGCCGAAGATCCCGGTCCCGATCCGGACCAACGTGGATCCTTCCTCGACGGCGATCTCGAAATCGCCCGTCATTCCCATCGACAGCTCCCAATCCGGCTTCCCGCAGCGCTCGCGCAATCCGCGCAGCGCCGCAAAGGAGGATCTCACCGGACCCTCTTCCGACGTGAAGGGAGCCATGGTCATCAACCCCTGGAGCGACAATCCGTTCAGCTCACTCACTTCGGCCGCCGCTTCAGGTACTTCTACGATCGGCAGCCCGGCCTTCGTGCCTTCGTCCGAAGTCAGGACCTCCAGCAGGATCGGGATCTCCCGGCCCTGCTCCCGGCCCAGATCGGCCAGTTTCCGCGCCAGCGCCACCGAATGGACGGCCTGGAACGCGTCGAACAGCGTCACGGCGCGCCGGGCCTTGTTCCGCTGCAGGGGCCCGATCAGGTGCCACTGCACCCGCCCCGCCAGATCCGACGCCTCAGGGATCTTGTCCCCCGCCTCCTGCACGCGATTCTCGCCCAGGATCCGCGCGCCCGCCTCCACCGCTTCGCGGATCGCCGGCAGGCCCACCCGCTTGGTCACGGCGCAGATCGAGACCTCACGCCCTTCCCGACCCGCGCGAACCGCCGCCTGATCAATGCGCTCCCGCACGCGCCGGAAGTTGTCGCCGACCCGGCTCAACCGACGACTGCCTCGGCCCTTTCGTCCCGGGATGCCAGCGCCGGATCGGGCGTCCAGCACCGTCGACAGCGAGCCTCGTAAGCCTCGGCGGCCCCCACAAGGACGCGATCCTCCGCGGCCACCAGACGCTGCGTCCGGTTCGCCGAATGGCCGCAGACCATGCACACCGCCATGGTCTTGGTAACGCTCTCGGCAATGGCCATGAGTTGCGGAATCGGCTCGAACGGAACGCCCTGGTAGTCCTGGTCCAGGCCGGCCACGATCACCCGGCGGCCCTCATTGGCCAGCTCCTCGACGAGCGGCACGAGGTCCAGGCCCAGGAACTGCGCCTCGTCGATGCCGATCACCTTGGTCGCGGGCTGCACCAGGCGCCGAATGTCCTCCACCGCGTCCACTTCCACCGACGCGATGCGTTGACCGCTGTGCGAAACCACGTGGTCCTTCGCATAGCGGTTGTCCACGGACGGCTTGAACGCCTGAACCGGCTGCCGCGCAATGCGGGCGCGCACAAGCCGTCGGATGAGCTCTTCGGATTTGCCGCTGAACATGCTGCCGCAGATGACCTCGACCCAGCCGAAGTCCTGCACGAGCGCTGGCAGTCCCTGCATCCGCCCCTCCCGCCTTGGGTGCCTCGCGCAGCCTACGACCCGCGCTGGGGAGTGTCAAGATGACGGGGCGGGACGGAGCTCGCGGGCGTCGGTGCGCAGCTGGGACAGGAGGACAAAGCCCCCCAGGAGGATGGGCGTGTAGAGCGTGAGCGCCCTCCAGTAAAGCACGAACCCGACGGCGGAAGCTGTGGGCAACGTGGCAGAAAGGAACGCGGTGGTGGCGCCTTCGGCGATCCCGCTGGCTCCCGGCGTGGGCGCGAAGTAGAGCGACAGCATGAGCACGATGAGCGCCCCCACCATCTCCTCGAAGTGCCCCTCCGGCTGGAACGCGCGGAACACCGCCCAGGTGTAGGCGAACTTGAGGCCGTAGATCATCAGGGTCAGCGGGAGCGTGGCCAGCGAGTGCCACGGATGCTCGCGCAGCAGCTCGCGCGCGATCTCCAGCGAATCGTGCACGAATCGACGGGTGCGACCCAGCCACTTCCCGATCCGCCCCACCTTCTCCTCGTCCGGATGGTCGAAGCGGCCCAGGAAGTGCCCCTTCCCGATCAGCAGCACGCCGGCCAGGATCAGCGCGACCAGGAGCGAGATCGTGGTGACGCTGGACGCGCGCAGCCAGGGCGGGAGCGCATCCTGGAACGCGACGAGCCCCAGGATCCCGAAGATGGCCAGGACGGCGATGGAGACCAGGAAGTTGATGGTGCCCACGGCCACTCCACCTCGCCAGGGCAGACCGGCCCGGGCGAAGAGGTACAGCTGGGCCGCGCCGCCCCCGGTCTGGCCGGGAGTGAGGCCCGCCATGCACATGTTGCCGAGGTTGACGCGGATGCAGTCCCGCCACGTCACCTCGGGCGCGATCCGATGCGCCAGCACCCACAGTCGCAGTCCACCCACCGACACGTCGACGAGCGCGAAGAGGAGACCCAGCGCCAGGTAGCCGGGACT
>BQJX01000501.1 GCA_021604925.1 Gemmatimonadota bacterium | reverse complement strand
GCTGATCGGCACATTCCCCAATCCGTTCACGGAGGCCACGTCGATTCGGTTCTCGCTGGAGAGACCCTCAAGGGTCACGCTCTCGGTGTTTGATGTGACCGGTCGTCGGATTCAAGAACTGGTGGACGGTGTCCAGTCCGCGGGAGCGCATGAGGTCGCGTGGGACGGACGAGATGGAAGCGGCCGCCGGGCGTCGTCCGGGATCTTCTTCGTTCGGATGGAGGCGGGGGAGTACTCGCAGGTGGAGCGGTTGGTGTTGCTCCGGTGATGGAGGTCAACGTGGTGCGTCGATGGATTCAGGCGATCGTGTTGGGGCTGGCCTCAGTCGGCAGCGCCGCGCCTTCGCTCTCTGCCACCTACCGCGTTCCCTCGGAATACGCCACGATCAATGCGGGTCTGGATGCTGCCGCATCAGGAGATACGGTCTTGGTGGCGCCGGGGCTGTATACAGACCATGAAACGCGGCCCGGACCGTTCGGGATTCCCATCTCCTCTTGTGCGTGGATGAGAAGTGGGGTGACGTTGCTGTCCGAAAGTGGGCCAGAGGTGACGACGATCGAGATGATCGGCGGCGAGACTCGACGCATCATTTATGCGTGGCTCCTCGCAGAAGAGACCAGGATTGAGGGGTTCTCGGTGACCACTTCTCTTTCGCCCACTACCGGCATGAGGAATCGGGCAAGCGCCGAAGTGACGGTGGCCGACTGCATCTTTAGGGACATGGGTGCCGGAAACAATGGGGATACGGCGGTTGTTTTTGACGGCGGAGATTTGAGGGTGATCGACTCGCGCTTTGAAAACCTGCACGCCTCCTCGGGGGGCGCAATTGCGGGGAACTCCAATGACCTATGGGTAGACGGGTGTCACTTCGAGAACTGCAGAGACGGCGCCATTTCCAACGGCGGTGGAGGCGCACTGCCACCGTACCCGACCGTGACTATCAAGAATTCGACGTTCGTGAACAACGCACCTATCGTTGGCGGCAGTGGGGGGGGCGTTGATATAGGCTGGGTCCGCTTCGCAGATGTCTCAGACTGCCTCTTTGTTGGGAATGTTGGCTCGAATACGCTGGATATTGTTATTGCGGAGGTTCAGGGAGCTGGCGGGTTCGTTCGGGACAATGTCTTTTGGCAGAATCGCGTGGTGGGCGGAGGTCAGGGCGCACTCCGGGTCTACGGAGGGCCCCTTGAGGTCACGGGCAACACGTTCCATGGCTGCACACAAGAATCCTCGTCAGGTGGGTCCGCAGCGAACCTGTTGGGTGGCGAGATCCTCTTCGAGCACAACGTGATCTCGGAGTGTGTTGGCGGAGAGGCGGTGTTCGCGGAGACCGGAGCCATGGTGTCCAACTGCAACATCTTCTTCAACAACCCAGGCGGCAACTACGAGAACCACGCTCCCTCACCCACGGACTACGACATAGACCCGCAGTTCTGCGACACGCTGAACGGGGACTTCACCGTAGCCGCCAGCTCTCCTTGCCTCCCGGAGAACAATCCTGCGACGTGCACCACGCGAATCGGCGCTCGTGGCGCTGGATGCCCTTCGGCCGGAACGACGGTGGTGGCGCTCACGGCGAACACCTTCGGCCCCACCGTCATCGCGGACGGCGTCGAGAAGCCAGCCCCGGCCCTCTTTCACCTGCCGACTGGATCCAGCCAGGTGATCAGCACCAATGCGTTCCAAACGCAGGTTCCGGGCGAGCAGTACACCTTCTCGTCGTGGAGCGACAGCGGCGCCATCTCGCACGCAATCACGGTCCCGCCTACATTCACGGAGATTCAGGCTACGTTCGACATCGAGTACTACCTGACTACCGCCACCATCGGGGCTGGCACGGTCCCCGCGAGCGCATGGGTGCCGGCCGGGGCGACGCCTTCCCTTCTGGCGGTGCCTGACACGGCGTGGGCCTTCTCCTTCTGGGACGGATCGGGAGACGGGGCCGTTCTGAGCCTGGACAACCCGATCCTACCCACGATGAACGGGCCGATCAACCAAACCGCGACATTCATCCCGACCCACTACGAGCTGACGATGGTCGAAGATCCGGGCGGCTCCGTGACCCCCCCGGCCGGGCTCCAGCCGGTGGGAGCGGTGGTCTCGATCGAGGCGACCTCCGGGGAGGGGTACGTGTTCTCGGGCTGGACGGGAACTGGGAATGGCTCGTACTCAGGAATGGTCAACCCGAAGAACATCACGATGAACGAGGCGATCAGCCAGACCGCACACTTCGATCCGGTGCTGACCATGGTGGCGGGTCCTGGAGGCGCGGTGACCCCGGGAGATGGGCCGCGTCCTCCCGGAACGCAGCTCAACATCGTGGCCACCCCAGACACACGCCACGTGTTCCGATCCTGGACAGGTACGGGAAACGGTTCGTATACCGGAACGGACCCGACCCCCACGATCACGATGCTGGAGCCGATCACCCAGACGGCCCAGTTCGAGGAGATCGCCTACGAGGTCACCCTGAGCCTGAGCGACACCGATCCCTACGTGCAAACCGGCGCGCCCGTTCCTCTTGGCAACGTATACCTGTGGCTTGCCTGCGGGACCGCGGGCGGGATCTCAACCCTTGAGGCCGATGTGGTGAGCAGCATGGGCGCGTTCTTCTTCTCGCCGGCCGCCGGGGTTCTCAACGCCGGCGGAAGCCAGCACCTCTCGCTCGCCACGTCGAACTGCGTGACAGGTCCTGCGCTGCTGGGTCAGTTCACCATGTTCCCTCCCGGAGAGGGTTCGCTGTGCCTGACGGGAACCTCCGTGTCGAACTGCGCCTTGAACCCCGCGGACGTGTTTGCCTGGCCGGAGGATCTAAAAGTCACCGGAGTCCAGACGGATGGTGGGATTCCGTGCAGCTACGGTCGCGGCTGCGATGAGACCGTGCCGGGTGGAGATACTCCGGTCGCAACTCCCACTGTCCTCCCGGTCCGCTACTCCAACGAGCTGATCGGCACATTCCCCAATCCGTTCACGGAGGCCACGTCGATTCGGTTCTCGCTGGAGAGACCCTCAAGGGTCACGCTCTCGGTGTTTGATGTGACCGGTCGTCGGATTCAAGAACTGGTGGACGGTGTCCAGTCCGC
>BQJX01000500.1 GCA_021604925.1 Gemmatimonadota bacterium | reverse complement strand
AGTCGCACGATCACGTCGTCGGCGGTGCGCGGCGCCTTGGACCACATCACCCGCATCCCGGCTGGCGCCGGAGCCGCGCTTGCGCCTCGGCGGCCGGCTCCCACCACGCCGTCGAACACCACGATCAGTTCCGCGCCCGGCTTTCGCACCGACGCCACGTGAACGAGGAACGCCTCCCTCGCGTCTTCGAGAGAGGCGTCCTGCGGGGTCCCGTCGCGGAACATCAGATTGTACCCGTCCAGGATGATCGAAGGGCCGGTCACGGGCTACCAGATCTCGCGACGTTCCTCGACGTCCCAGAACGTGAGCGCGCCCTGAGACTCGCCGACCACTTCCAGGACCCCGTCGTTGTCGAGATCGAAGAGCGTGATGGGATACCCGAAGCCGTCGTTCGCCCACTCGATGTTGAGCGTATTCGTGTCGATCACGTAGCCGTCGTTCGTGATGATCTCGAGCTCCAGATCGTTGTCCACGTCGGCGACGAGCATCATGCTGGGCTCGACGAAGTCGCGGCCCGCCTTCTCGACGTAGTAGTCCACGCCGTCGATGTAGTGGATCTTGTTGTCGCCGCACACGATCAGCTCGAGCTGGGGATCACGATCCGCATCGGCCACGACCATGGCCTGGATCACCTTGATCCGCTCCGAGATATCCACGGACTCCCAGAGCAGCTCGTACTTCTGGGTCTCCCAGATGTAGATCCGCGACTTCTGCGTGTACGCGATGATCTCCGGACGCCCGTCGCCGTCGAGGTCCTCGGCAAAGACCTCCTTGGCGAGGCCTTCCAGGGGAAAACTCTTCCACCGCTCGCGGAGTCGCCCGCCCTCCGAGACGTAATGGTGCACAATGCCCTTCGTGTCGCCGTAGACGAACGAAGCGTCTTCTCCGTCTTCCAGCCACGGGAAGTCCGTATAGGTCTGGAACATGGCGGACAGCGCGTCGATCTCCATCAGGAGCGCTGCGGTTTCCTCTTCGGACTGGCCGTGCGCGACCGTCAACGGCAGCGACACGGCCAAGGCAACCGCGGCAGCGCCGCGAGCCAGGGATCCCATCATGGTACCTCCACATTCTCCGCCAGGCGGAGAGGGGTCAGGGCGCGTTCGCGCCATTCTAGCCGGGTAGGACATCCGACGCCACATCGCCGGATCAACGGCGACGCTGTCGGGCAGAGGGGATCCACCATTCGTGCAGATTGTCGTAGGTACCCCGGAAGTCCGGTGCGGTTCCCCGGACCCGCTCGTTCACGCCCAGAAGGCTCTGAATGGTGTAGAGGAAGGTGTATGGCTGATCGGCCACGATCCGCTCCTGGACCTCATACCAGAGGGGGCGGGCCTCCTCGAACGTCTCCGCGGCCAGCGCACCGTCGATCAGCTCGTCCACGCGGGGGTTCGAGTACTCCGTGTGGTTGAACTTCCCGCTGATCGCCTCCGTGTGGAACGTGGCCTTCAAGTCGATCTTGAGCGCGATCGACCATCCCACCAGGACTGCCGATTCGTAGGAGTGATCGATCACCGACGACCACAGCACGTTCCACTCGTAGGTCCGCGGCTCCACCTTCACTCCCACCTTCTGCAGCATGCTCTGGATCAGGATCGTGGCGTCCATGCGGACCTGGTTGCCCAGGTTCGTCTTGAGAATGAACTCGAAGACCTCACCGTTCTTGTCCAGCCAGCCGTCGCCGTCGCTGTCGACCCAGCCCTCCTCCGCCAGCAGCGCGCGGGCCGCCGCGGGGTCGTAGGGGAGCGGCTGGATCGCCGGATTGTGCGCCCAGAGCCGCGGGTGGATCGGGCCGTCGATCGGGTCCGCAAAGCCGTAGCACAGCGACTGGATCAACCCCTCGCGATCGATGGCCATGCCCAGCGCCCGCCGGACCCGCGCCGAGGCGAACAGAGGATTCGTGGAGTCCCAACCGATGTACGTGTAGTTCCGGTCCTCGGACGCCTGAATGCGGATGTGCTTTGCCGACTTGCGCAGGCGTTCGATCTCGTGGGGGGGCACGTTCGGCATCACGTCGATCTCGCCGGTCTCCAACTGCGTGATGAGCGAGGTTTTCTCCGGCACGATCCGGAACAGGACCCGGTCCAGATAGGGTCGCCCTTCGAAGTAGTCGTCGTTCGCGACCAGTTCCACGAACTGCTGCGGCTCCCAGCGCGAGAACTTGAAGGGTCCGCACCCCACCGGGTGGCGCGCAAAGTCCGTGGCCACGAGTTGATCCCGCGGGGCGTCCTTGAGCAGGTGCTCGGGGAGGATGGCGCCCGCGGAGGCGTCCAGTACCTGATAGGGATAGCGCCGGTCGAAGTGGAACGTGACGGTGAAGTCGTCGTCCGCGACCACGTCCGTGATGAAGTCCTTGTACGAACGGGCGGAGTAGCCGACGAGCGGATCCGTGAGCAGTTCGTGCGTGAAGAGGACGTCCGCGGACGTGACCGGCTCGCCGTCGTGCCATCGCGCGTTCTCGGCGAGATGAAACGTGACCGAGCGGCCGTCCTCGGACGACTCCCAACGGCGCGCCAGTTCCGGCTCGTACGACTCCAGATCCGCGGCGAGAGACGTGAGCGGCAGGAACATCCGCGCGATCACCTCGTCGCCGACCGCCGTGGAGGACGTGGCATCGATCAGGTTGTCCGGCCCCGCGGGAATCCCGATGACGACCGTACCGCCCCGAACGGGCCCGGTCTCTTCGCTCGTTCCGGAGGACTCCCCCTCTCCGCCGGAGGGGCCGCCACATCCCAGGCTCACGATCAGCAGCCCCAGACCGGGTGCGAAGAACGTGCTTCGTTTCATGGGCACTCCTGATGCCAGGGAAGTCCGCGGAAATCGTAGCAACCAGGAGGTCATCCGGCCAGCGCCTCGCGAACGCGCCGGGTGGCGGCCTCCGGGTCGTTGCCGGCCACGGCGGCCGATAGCACGGCCACACCCGCCGCGCCCGCCAGAATGACGGCCCGGGCGTTGCGCGCGTTCACGCCGCCGATCCCGATGATCGGGAGCCGGGTGGCGGCCACGAGTTCCGCAACCCGCACCACGCCGATGGCGGCGGGGGCATCGGCCTTGGAGTCCGTCCCGAAGACGGGGCCCACTCCCAGGTA
>BQJX01000499.1 GCA_021604925.1 Gemmatimonadota bacterium | reverse complement strand
TCAATGGCGGCCGTACATCTGGATCCGGCGTTCGACGACCTGCAAGGCAACGCCCGATTCCGGCGGATCATGGAAGCGGTGGGCATCGCGCCCGCTCCCTGACGGATCGCGCCCGACTACTCCTCGGCCGGATCCTCATCGATGACGCGCAGCAATCCGGCCTCGAACTTGGGCTCCAGCGCGTACAGCCGCCCGAACCGCACCAGTTCCTTCGCGAAGGAGCGGAGCCGCTTCTCCAGCTCTGGATCCTTGACCCGGTCGCCGTCGAAGGCCTTCCACGCGTTCGCAATGCTGACCTGGGCCGGCAGGCTCCAGCCGCCGACGCCGCGCACCACGTAGCGGAGATGCCCCAGTGCCGTGACCGCGCCCATGTCGCCGCCCCCCACCCCGAGCAGCCCGAACAGCTTCCCGCGCAGTTCCTCGCTGCTCAACAGATCCAGCGCGTTCTTGAGGACGCCGCTGAAGCTGTTGTGGTACTCCGGCGTCCCGAGCAGGAAGACATCGGCCTTGGCGGCGCGTTCCTTCAGGGCGCGGACACCCGGATGGTCATCGGTATGATCGGAGCTCTCGCAGAACGGCAGGCTCAACTCGGCCAGATCGATCAGGTCCACGGTGGCGCCGTTCGCCTCCATCTCTTGCACGGCAATCCGGAGAGCTCGCTGGGTGGAACTCTCCTCCCCGCGAAGGCTGCCACACAGGGCGACGACATGAAGGGCGGCTCGATCCGGCGGCAAGGGCTCCTCCGTTCGTCGAGAAAGTGTGCAACCGGAGTACCCGGCGCGGGGTTGAGAAGAGCACGCGACCTCGCGAACGCTCGCAACCGGGAGGAACATCCCTCCCCGGGGCAACCATGCCCCTCCGTGGAGCGATCGGTCAATGCCGGTTACACTGCGGGAACCCGCACCGGGAGGAGATCATGAACTCGCCCACCGCCAGGGCTCTGCCGCCGCTCGCGTTGATCCTGATTCTGGCCACCGCGCCCTCGTTCGCCTCCGACGCGCCGGACTTCAACGACGCTTTCTGGAAGCAGTGGGGCGATGGCCAGGCCGAGCTCTCCTCGTACGATCTGACGTTTCCGCGCTACGGCCAGCTTCGCTCGGGCACCGCGATCACCGTGTTCGTGACGGAGACGTTCTCGCAGGAGGCACGCGTGAAGGCCGACCCGGGCCGCCACGCCGAGGCGGACCAGTACCCGGTCATGAAACTGAACCTCATGCAGGACTTCCCGACCGGGATCTACGACTACAACGTGATGACGTCGGCGTTCTACGCGATCACGTCGCGGCAGGGGCGCCCCGCGGGATCCCCCACCAAGGTGGCGTTCTCCAGCCAGGAGTGGTGCGGCCACGCGTTTCACGAACTGCTGCCCGGGGTGCGCGACGTCCGATCGGTGTCGCACAGCTACTTCGACGGAGAAGGCGACCAGACACGCGACCTTCCCTATCCGCCGAACTCGCTGTTCGAGGACGGACTCCTGCACTGGGCGCGCGGCTGGGCAACCCCGGTGCTGAAGCCGGGCGAGTCGCGCACCGTGCCGTTGCTGCGCTCCACGGAGTTCGTGCGCTTTCGCCACGTCCCCCTCATGTGGGAAGACGCAGTGCTGCATCGCTCCGAAGCGAAGCAGACGATTACGGTTCCCGGGGGGACCTTCGAAGTGGAGACACTGGAGGTCACCGTGCAGGGCGACGAAGCGCGTCGCTGGACCTTCCAGGTGGAGGCGGCCGCGCCCCGTCGAATCGTTCGCTGGGAGACGGACGAGGGACGACGCGCGGAGCTTGTGAAGTCCGACCGGATGAAGTACTGGGCCATGAACGGCCCCGAGTTCGTGGACCAGGTGTCGCGGTTGGGGCTGTCGCCGCGGCCGGCGCGCACGCCCTAGCGGGGTCGGCGCGCCTTCCACTCCGCGATCCGCTCCCGCGCGGCTTCGGGCGTGTCCAGATTGGCGTGAATGCCCGGATCCCGGACCGGCACCGACAGCGATCGGATCCCGGGGTCCTGGAGGATCTCGCGCAGGTTCGCATCCTGGGGGGAAGCCAGGATCGTGGCGCGGAGTTCCTTGCCCAGCAGGATGGGGTGCCCCCGCCCGCCATCAAAGGTGGGCGCCGCCACGAACGCCTGGCCTGCCTCCGCGCTGGCCGCGATCAGCGCGACCACGGTGGAGGCTTCGGCCAGGGGACGATCCACGGGCCAGAGCAACACGTTCGAGTCCACCGGGGTCTGCTGCAGGCCCACGCGCAGCGATCCCAGCCGACCGGCCGCCGGATCCGGATTCGTGATCCAGACAAACGGAGCCACGTTCACCTTGTCCCGCAATTCGGCCTCGTGGGCGCCGCCGACCACCACGACTCCCCGGGCCACTCCGGCCTGGACGCAGTTCCGGATGACTCGCTCCAGCGCCGGACATCCCCCCACGTCCAGAAGCGACTTGGGGCTCCCCAGGCGGGACGAGTCCCCCGCGGCCAGCACCACGGCCACGGGCGCGGCCGGCTCGATCACGCGGCGCCCTTCTCCAGGGCCTGCTCGATGCCTTCACGGGAGATCTCCCAGTGGCTCGCGGACCAGGCCACCTGTCCGTCCTTCAGCACCAGGATCTGCGGGGACTCGTGGCGAATCCCGGTGCGCTGCGCCAGCGCGTCGGAGACCGGCCGCGCGTCGAGAATCTGAATGACCGTGAACAACGTGTCCGGAGACGATGCCTCCTCCACGAAATCCCGGTAGGTCTGGTAGGCGTGGGCGGAGATGCTGCACCGGGTGGAGTTCTTGAAGATGACCACCGGCCGCGTCTTCGACTCGTCGAATGCGTGGTCCAGCTCGATCTGGGTGCTGATCGTTGCGGGCATTGCCATGGGATCCTTCCTTGTCCGTGCCGGATGCAGGACCACCACGAATTGCGGGGTCCGCTTGAAGATGCGGTTCCTGCCGCGGCCGTCAAGACGTTCCTCGGCATGTGCCTTGGATGTCTGGTCGACCCGGCGGGATTCACGGTACCCTGTCCCGAAACCAGCCCCCAAGGAGGTCGTCCGCATGAACCCGTCCGCCCGACCCATCGTTGCCCACGGCCCGTCCGTCGCCTCGGCCCGCCTGGCCCTGTC
>BQJX01000498.1 GCA_021604925.1 Gemmatimonadota bacterium | reverse complement strand
GTGACCAACGGAAAACGTTGGGATGTCAGGAGTTGCGCCAAGCGGTGCTACTGCTCGGGCCGGGGATGCGCCGCGAGTGGCACCGTGGTCGGTGGCCGCGCGCTCCGGGAACGCTGCGGCGCGCCCGGTCCGCGGGGGGGGGCGCCAGTGAACGTCGTCAGTCGAAGAGGGTCAGCGGGCGATCGTCATCCGGCGGACCCGACTCGGGAAGGGGCGCCACGCATTCCGGATCGTCGTTGCGCGGCGCATTCACGTGGGTGGACACCGGGTGCAGGGTCATCAGATCGGCGGCGAGCGGTTGCAGCAGATGCGCCAGCGTGGTGGGGTCCTGGTGCTCCGGATCCAGCCACGCCTCGCGTCGCTCGCGCGGCACGATCACCGGCATGCGGTCGTGCACGCCCGCGACCAGTTCGTTGGGTTCGCCGGTCACGATGGCACAGGTGTGCAACTCATCACCGGTCTTGCCGCGCCACCGCGACCAGAGTCCCGCGAACGTGAACGGCTCGTTCGACTTCAGATGAATGAAGTAGGGAGTCTTGGCCGTGCGACGGCCGGGAGTGGGCGCCCATTCGTAGAAGCCATCGGCCACGATCAGGCAGCGCCGCCGCCGAAAGGAGTCGCGGAAGCTCGGCTTCTGCGCGAGCGACTCCGATCGGGCATTGATCGGTCGCCGCGCTCCCGAGGGATCGCTCACCCAGTCCGGCAGCAGTCCCCACTGCAACCAGTCGAACCGGATCCCCTGGTCCCGGTCGCGCAGCGCCGCCACCGATTGTGACGGGGCCACGTTCCACCGGGGAGCGTAGTCCTCCGGAATGGCATCCAGCGGGAGTCCGAGTTCGCGGGCCAGGTCATGCCGCTCGGTCGTGAGAGAGTAGCGACCGCACATCGGAGCTAAACGATCTCGTCGATCTTGGCGGCGAGGATGAAGTCGCTCTCCGTGAGTCCGTCGATCTTGTGGGTCCAGATCTCGACGGCGAGGCTCCCCCAGCCGAGATGGAGATCGGGGTGGTGTCCCTGTTCCTCCGCCAGCTGACCCACCCGGTTGGTGGCCGCGAGCGCCTGCAGGAAGTCGGGAAACTCGAACGTGCGGACCAGATGATGGTTCTCGATGACGCTCCAGCCGGGGACGAGCGGAACGTACTCCTGGATCTCATCCGGCTTCATGGGAGGAACGCCCCCTTCGCAGGGGATGCAGGTTCTCTGGGCGAGATCGGAAGCGGACATGTTGTTTCCTCCTTTGGCGGATCCTACCACGGAGGTGCGGGGGAAGTTCCCGGGCCCTGTGGGGCGTCTGGGGCCCTTCAGCGGGTCGAGACCCTCGGAGCGGGACCACGACCCCCCTGAGCGCCCCGTGAGGCCGCCACAGCCCAATTGAAACCGTGTGGGAAGTCTGCTACTTTGTTCAGGATCTGTGAGTAGAGATTACCGATTTTGCTATATTCTTGCTAACTACAAGTTGGATTCGCGCCGATGCCTCCTTCAGACCCACAACGCCGGGAGGCACCCATGTCGGCATCCGCGTCTACCTTGTCCTCATCAATGAATGAGGCCGGAACCATGACATTGGAAATCACGGAGGTCCGCATCCGGATGCACCGCGGACAACCGGACGAGATCCTCAAAGCATTCGCTTCCATCACGCTGAACGATTGCTTTGCGGTTCACAACCTGAAGGTCATCGCCAAGGAAGAAGGCCTGTTCGTGTCCATGCCCGCGCGCAGGAATCGCGATGGTGCCTTCTCGGACATCGCCCACCCGATCAACAAGCCCTTCCGCGAGTACATGGAAGGCGTGGTCCTGGGGGCCTACGAGCGCGAAACGGGAAACGGAAGCGGCTAGCGACGTCGCTCCATCCACTGCCCGCCCACGCATTCATGGATCTGGTACTCCCGCGAGGATCGGATGGGGAGAGCTACATCCTCCCGCGCGATCGTCCGGAAGCCGAACCGACCGAAGAAGTCCGCCGCATCCATCGTGACCAGGTAGGCTTGACGGACTCCCTCCGCCTCGATGGCGCGCAGCGCATCCGCCACCACCCGTGCCCCCACGCCGCCTCCTCGTTCGGACTCCCTCACGGTCACGCTGCGCAGGAGCGCGTGGGCGTCGTGCACCTCCCAGCCGGCCACGGCCACCACGTTCCCGGCTCGCACCGCGACCACAAAGCGCACCGCCTCGTCCGCGCCCGGGACCGGCAGGCCGGCACCTCGGAGCAACCCCCGAATCGCGGCCAGGTCGTCTCCCGCGGCCACGCGTAGCTCGTACTCGCTCATCCGCGCCCTCCCGGGGGAAGGATACGCCGACCCGGTCGCGGCGACGCGTCCGAATCCGTCGCGACGCGTCCGAATGAGTCGCGGCGTGCCCGAAATCGGCCCCCGCGCTCCCGTCGGCTTGACGGTCGGGCGGCCGTGGTCTTTGATGCGAGGTCCCCGGAATCGCAAGGAGCCCGCCATGACCACGACCCCGGACTACGGACCCCTGCTGGACGACGCGGAGTTGGACCAGCACATCGACACGATCGGCTGGTCGTTCCGGGTCCCCGCCGACACCCTGCGGCAGTCCTTCGACCGGGTGGGGCGGGAGAAGATCCGCGTTCTGCGCGGAGCGGACCGGATCGTAGGCGGACTCACGCTGTTTCCCATGGGGCAGTGGTTCGGCGGGCGCCGCGTGGAGATGACGGGCGTGAACCTCGTGGGGATCGCGCCGGAACATCGCGGCGGCGGTACGGCCACGCGACTCATGGCCGCCGCCGTGCGGGAGATGCGCGACGCGGGAACTCCCATCTCCGTGCTGTACCCGGCCAAGCAGACGCTGTACCGGCGCGCCGGCTACGAGCTTGCCGGTTCCCGCTTCGAGAACGAGATCGATCTCCGGGATCTCGGGTTCGGCGACCGCGAGCTGAACGTGCGCCTGCTTCGCCCGGAAGACGCCGCGGTCGTGCAAGACCTCTACCGATCCTACGCCAGTGCGCACAACGGCCCGCTCGATCGCCCCGCCTACATGTGGCAACGCGTGGCGGATCCGGTGGGAAGAGACGTCCGCGGCTACCTGGTGGAGGGCGACGCGGGCGCCGAGGGCTACGTGTACGTGGAAGAAGTGCCGGGCGA
>BQJX01000497.1 GCA_021604925.1 Gemmatimonadota bacterium | reverse complement strand
AAGACGGGGTCAAGCGCGTCACCTACACCAACACGGGAGCGCTCTTCGGGGCCGACGGCGAGCTCGTGGGCCGCATGGACAAGATCCAGCTGGTGCCGTTCGGGGAGCACGTCCCGTACTCGCGCTTCTTCAAGATCCTCCAGCGGATCGACTTCGGCGAGGCGGACTTCGTGCCGGGGGAGGCGCCCGTCCTGTTCGACCTGGGCGATGCGCGCTTCGGCAACCTGGTGTGCTTCGAAGCGATCTTCCCGCAGCTGACCCGACGCTACGAGAACGCGGGGGCGGACCTGCTGGTGAACATCACGAACGACTCGTGGTTCGGGGCCGGTGCCGGCGCCATCTCCCACAAGAACATGGCGGTGGTGCGATCCGTGGAAACCGGATGTGGGATGGCGCGCTGCGCCAACTCCGGGATCTCGACGGGCATTGACCCCTGGGGGCGCACCTTCGGAGAGACGGAGCTGTTCGTGCGCGGCGTGGCCGTGGTGGACGTGCCGCTGCGACAGGGAAGGACGTTCTTCGCCAGGACGGGAGACTGGGTGGGCCTTCTCTCGCAGATCCTGGTGGCGTTGGCCCTGCTGGGCGCGGTCGCGCGCGGTCGGCAAACACGGTAGAGTCCCGGCAAGGAGAACAGGCAATGCCCAAGTCGATTCCCGGAGCGCCGAAGTGGTCGCCGGAAGATAGCGCGGACGTCTACCACGTGAACAAGTGGGGGGCCGGCTTCTTCCGCGTGAACGACGCCGGCCATATGGAGGTCACGCCGCACGGGGCGGAGGGCCCGCACGTGGACCTGGCCCTCCTGGTGCAGGAGCTCCGCGCGCGCGGCCTGGGTCTGCCGGTGCTCGTGCGCTTTCCCGGTATCATCCAGCGCCGCATCCAGTCGCTCATGGAGGCGTTCGAGAACGCCATCGAGACCGAGTCCTACCAGGGTCGCTACCACTGCATCTACCCGATCAAGGTGAACCAGCAGCGCCCCGTGGTGGAGGCGGTGCTGACGGCGTCGGAGGGGCGCCCGGTGGGTCTGGAGGCCGGTTCCAAGCCGGAACTGCTGGCGGCCCTGGCGATCCTGGAGGAGCCGGACGCGCTTCTGATCCTGAACGGATACAAGGACGCGGAGTTCGTCGAGACCGCGCTGCTGGCCCGCAAGATCGGCCGCGACGCCATCATCGTGGTGGATCGATTCCGCGAACTCAAGACGATCCTCTCGGTGGCCGACCGCCTCGGCGTGAAGCCGCGCATCGGCGTGCGGGCCCAACTGGACGCGCGGGCCGAGGGGAAGTGGGAACACTCCAGCGGTCCCGGTTCCAAGTTCGGACTGGATCCCGGCGAGCTGCTCGCCGTGGTGGACCGGCTCGCCGAACGGGGCATGCTGGATTCCCTGGTGCTGCTTCACTTCCACCTCGGCAGCCAGATCACCGGCATCCAGGGGCTGAAGGAGGCCGTGCAGGAGGGCGCCCGCGTCTACTGCGAGCTCGTCCAGCTGGGGGCGCCGCTGCAGTACCTCGACGTGGGCGGCGGGCTCGGCGTGGATTACGACGGATCGCAGACCACGAACCAGTCGTCCATGAACTACGACCTTCGCGAGTACGCCAACAACGTGATCTTCCACGTTCGCGAGATGTGCGACGAACGCGACGTGCCGCATCCCGACATCATCACGGAGTCGGGGCGGGCGATGGTGGCGCACCACTCCGTCCTGGTGTTCGACCTTCCGGACATGGATCCGGGGCTGCCCGAACTGGATCTGGATGCGCCCAGCGAGGACGAGCACCGAATCCTGGTGGCGTTGCACGAGACGCTGCTGTCGGTCTCCGAGAAGAGGTACCTGGAATGCTGGCACGACGCGAACCACTTCCGCGTGGAAGCGGTGGCGCTGTTCGCGCACGGGGTCCTGAGTCTGCGCGAGCGGGCGCAGGCCGACGCGCTCTACCGGGCGTGTTGCGCGCGCATCCTCCGGGTGATCCGCGGGATCGATCCGCAGGACGTCCCCGAGGAGCTCGCGGATCTGGAACGTCGCTTCTGCGACATCTACTTCGGCAACTTCTCGATCTTCCAGTCCGCGCCGGACCACTGGGCCGTCAGCCAGCTGTTTCCGGTGATGCCGATCCAGCGACTGGACGAGGAACCCACCTGTCGCGGGATCGTGGCGGATCTCACCTGCGACTCCGATGGGATCATCGATCGGTTCATCGGCGACGTGCAGGAGCAGAACATCCTGCCGCTGCATCCTCCTTCGGACGGGGAGTACCTCCTGGGGGTGTTCCTGCTCGGCGCGTACCAGGAGACGTTGGGCGACCTGCACAACCTGTTCGGCGACACGAACGCGGTGCAGGTGTCGGTGGACGAGGACGGCGCCCCGGTCCTGGAGGATGTGATCGAGCACGACTCCGTGGCGGACGTGCTGGGCTATGTGGGCTACCGACGTCGCTCCCTGCTGCGCAAGGTCCGACGGGCCGTGGAGGCGGCGCTCCGGCGAGGCGACATCAGTCTGCCGGAGTCGGCGCTGTTCCTGAAGGACTACGAACGGGGCCTTCTGGGCACCACGTACCTGGAAGAGGACGGGCCCGAGTTGGGCACATTCGGGCTGGAACTGGGGACGCCTCCGGCGGCGCGAGAGCCCCTGATCTGAGCGCCGGAGACGAGATTTGACCGGGCCCGGACCCGGTGCTATCGTGCGCGTTTCCCGTACCTTGGCCGTTTTCTCCGCACACCCCAGAAGGTCCTCGGAGATGAGATTCGCGTTCCACCGGGACGTTGCCCTCGGCCGATACGTTCCCCTGGAAACCCCTGTGCACGCTCTCGACCCCCGGACCAAGCTGCTCGTCTTTGCGGCGGTGCTGGCGGGACTGTTCACGTCCGGCGTGGTGGGGGCCGCGGTCTGGTTGGCCGCGCTGGTCGGGATCTTGGGCCTGGCCCGGGTCCCGGCTCCCGTGGTCTGGAACGCGCTGCGCGCGCTGGGATGGATCCTGGCGATCACGTTCCTGTTTCAATGGCTGTGGGTCGGGCCGCGCCGCCTCGGCGGCTGGGAGGCGGGCGCCGTCTCCGGCGTGGTCATGAGCTTGCGGCTCGTGGGCATGCTGTTGGCGGCGCTGCTGCTGGCGGCCA
>BQJX01000496.1 GCA_021604925.1 Gemmatimonadota bacterium | reverse complement strand
CTCCACCACGTGGCCGACGTTACCGCCGTCCTGCGCGAAGTGCAACGCGGACTGGCTCCGGGCGGTCGTCTGTTGATCGCGGATCTGGAAGAGTACGACGACGCCGCGTTCTGGCAGTCGCTCGGTGCCCAGTGGCCGGGCTTTCGCACGCACGATCTCAGCGCCTGGTTGCGCCGCGCCGGCTTCGAGAAGATCCGAATCGAATCGGGGGTCTCCGCCGCCACCGATCGACCGAACTCGTTCCTTGCCGAGGCCGTTCGGGCCTCCTGACTTCGTTCACTGCACGTTCCCATCTCCACGAAGCGTGGAGAGATCCAACCAAGGAGAAGATGCATGGAAGCCACCAAGAAAGCCGCCTACAAGGTCAAGGACATCAGCCTCGCGGACTGGGGCCGCAAGGAGATCCAGCTCGCCGAGAACGAAATGCCGGGCCTGATGGCGCTGCGCGACAAGTACCGCAACGAGAAGCCGCTGACGGGGGCGCGCATCGCCGGCTGCCTGCACATGACGATCCAGACCGCCGTGCTCATCGAGACGCTGAAGGAGCTGGGCGCGGACGTGCAGTGGTCCAGTTGCAACATCTTCTCCACGCAGGATCACGCAGCGGCGGCGATTGCGGCCACCGGCGTTCCCGTGTACGCCTGGAAGGGCGAGACGGAAGAGGAGTACAACTGGTGCATCGAGCAGACGCTCGTGTTCGAGGACGGCAAGCCGCTCAACATGATCCTGGACGACGGCGGCGACCTGACCGTGCTCGTGCACGACAAGTACCCCGAGTACTTCAACGACATCCGGGGCATCAGTGAGGAGACCACGACCGGCGTGCATCGCCTCTACCAGATGCACGAGCGCGGCGAGCTCAAGGCGCCGGCGATCAACGTGAACGACTCCGTCACCAAGTCCAAGTTCGACAACCTGTACGGCTGCCGCGAGTCGCTGGCCGACGGCATCAAGCGCGCCACCGACATCATGGTGGCCGGCAAGGTGGTCGTGATCGCGGGCTACGGCGACGTGGGCAAGGGCTGCGCGCACTCCATGCGCAGCCTCGGCGGTCGCGTGATCGTGACCGAGATCGATCCGATCACGGCGCTGCAGGCGTCCATGGAAGGCTACCAGGTCATCACCATGGAAGAGGCCGCGCCCATGGGCGACATCTTCGTGACCACGACCGGTTGCTGTGACGTGATCACCGGCAAGCACATGATGCAGATGAAGAACGACGCCATCGTTTGCAACATCGGGCACTTCGACTCGGAGATCGAGATCGCCTGGCTCATGAACGCCGCGAACGGCGCCACCAAGGTGGAGATCAAGCCGCAGGTGGACCGCTGGACGTTGCCGAACGGCCGCGCCATTCTCGTGCTGGCGGAAGGTCGCCTGGTGAACCTGGGATGCGCCACAGGGCACCCTTCGTTCGTGATGTCCAACTCGTTCACGAACCAGGTGTTGGCGCAGATCGAGCTGTGGAAAAAGCACTCGGAGTACCCGACCGGCGTGCACGTGCTGCCCAAGGCGCTGGACGAGGAAGTGGCGCGTCTGCACCTGGACAAGCTCGGCGTCAAGCTGACCACGCTCACGCAGAAGCAGGCGGACTACCTGGGCCTGCCGGTGAACGGTCCGTTCAAGCCCGAGTTCTACCGCTACTAGACCGGACCTCCGGACAGCGGCAACGTTGCGACCGGCCCGCGGGGTTTCCTCCCGCGGGCCGCGTTGCGTTGGTCAGGAACCGGCGCGGCCGGCGTCGTTCAGGGTCCAGTCGTAGTCGTTCGACTCGATGCGGACTCCGTCCGTGTCCACCGGGTAGTCCTTAAGATAGGGTGCCACGTACTGGGCCACCGAACCGGCGGCGTCGCGGAAGTCGTCGGCGTACCAGTCGAAGATCTTGGACAGCCGCAGCCGCCCGTTGTCGCCCACGCGGTTGGCGCGCGGGTCCGCGAGGAAACGAACGGTCTGCTCTTCCAGTTGCTGGTCCAGCGACTCTCCCACGTAGGCGCCCGCGCGCAGCGGCGGACAGCTCACGGCGGCGCAGTTCAACGCGAAGTGGATTCGCGGCTCGCGAAAGCGCGGACGGATGATGTCGTTCTCGATCTCGTTCAGCGTGAGCTCCGTGCCTTCCACCGTGACGAGCTTCTTCTTCCACGGCGAAGAGAACATGCCGCCGAGATCCTTGATGCTGTCGGTGGGATATCCATCCAGCACGAAGTTCAGCGTGACGGCATTGTAGAGATTGAGCCAGTAGGCGAGGGCGTGCGGGCGGGCGTTCGCGCGCTCCTGGAGTTCGGAGACCGGCGCGGCCGACAGCGTTTGCAGGTACGTGCGCAGCCGTTCGCGATCCCCGGCGTTGGCGTGCCACGCGGCGTAGTCCACGCCCGCGTCCGAGACGTAGCGCTGCAACAACTCATCGAACGCGGAGTGGTCCGGCCAGGCGTCGGGCGCGGGCTCCGCGGTTTGGGCGGGCTCCACGGTTCCGGCGGGCTTCCCGGTTCCCCCGGGCTCCCCGGCTCCGGCGGCGTCCGCGGTTTCCGGCAGTCCGCCCGCGGTCCCCACGCCGACGAGCATCGGTCCGCCGGCGGCCAATGCAAGCGCCGCCACCCAGGCCACGTTTCGGAAGGTTCGAGAGAGTGCCATCCTCCACCTCGCGTTGAGTTTCGGTGCCGGAGTCCTGGATCCTCAATGGGTCCACTCCGCTCCCGGAAGGGATCGTCCGCTGCGACAGTACAACACCACCAGCCGCGGGTCGTTCACCGCCGCGGCTTCCGTCCGTTCCTCCAACGCCTCGAACCGGCGCGCGAACTCCGGCGGAGGCGCGGACCAGTTGCGCGACACGAAGATCAGGTCCTCGCCCGGCTCCGGGGGGCGGCCGCACGTGCGCGCGTAGATCGGATCCCAGGGAAGATGCACCTCCGCATCCCGGCCCCAGTGGCGGGCAATTGCGAACGCCAGGCCGTAGTCGTTGCTGACCACGCGCGGAGGAGCGCCGTCGGACGTCGGGCGATCCAGCGTGGGGGCGGCGGCCGTGAACTCGGCAAACCGGCCGGTCCAGCTCCGGGTGGGGGAGACCGCCACTTCGCGGTCCCCGGCGTGCAACGAGTAGCTGCGATCCAGGC
>BQJX01000495.1 GCA_021604925.1 Gemmatimonadota bacterium | reverse complement strand
ATGAACAGCACCGTGGATCCGTCCGCGGCCAGCCGCTCCACGGTGGAGAACAGCGCGCGCGCCTCCGACGGCACCAGAACGGCGGTCGGCTCGTCGAGGATCAGGGTACGCGCGCCTCGGAGCAGCACCTTCAGGATCTCGAGGCGCTGCTTCTCGCCGACCGACAGGTCCTCCACGCGCGTGTCCGGATCCAGTTCCAGCCCGAAGCGGGCTCCGGTCTCCTCCAGCCGTTCGCGAACCGCATCGCGATGCAGCCGGCCCGCGCGCAGCGGCTCGTCGCCCAGCATGGCGTTGTCCAGGACCGTGAACGTGGGGATAAGCATGAAGTGCTGGTGCACCATGCCCACGCCGCGCGCCAGCGCCTCGCGGGGATGCGCGGGCGCGTACGGCTTCCCCTCCAGCTCCATGGTGCCGGCGTCCGGCCGCGTCATTCCGTAGAGGATGCGCATGAGCGTGGACTTGCCCGCGCCGTTCTCGCCCGCCAGAGCGTGGATCTCGCCCTGCGGGCACTCGAAGTCCACGTGGTCCACGGCGGTCACGCCGGGGTACTGCTTCAGGATCCCGCGCAGCCGGATCCCGGGGGCACTCACCGTCGACCCGTCTCGAACGGCACGACGATCTCGCCCGCGATGATGGACTGCCGCAACGCATCCAGGCGCGTGACCATGTCGGCCGGGATCAACTCGCGGTTGTACTCGTCCAATGCGTAGCCCACGCCGTCGTCCGCAAGGCCGAACTCCACCAGCCCGCCCTGGAACCGACCCGAGTGGGAGTCCATGACCGTCTTGTAGATGGCGTTGTCCACGCGCTTGATCATGGACGTGAGCATGGTCCCCGGCGCCACGTGGTTCTGGTTGGCATCCACGCCGATCGCGTAGACGCCGCGCTCCTTGGCCGCTTCGATCACGCCGAGCCCCGTGACCCCGGAGGCGTGGAAGATCACGTCGGCGCCGCGGGAGATCTGCGACAGCCCGATCTCCTTGCCCCGCACCGGATCGGCAAACGCCTCGGGCCGCACGCCCGCGTAGCCCACCAGGATCTCCACGTCCGGCCGAACATGCCGCGCCCCGGCGCCGTAGCCCGCTTCGAACCGGTGGATCAACGGCACATCCATGCCGCCCACGAATCCCAGCGTTCCGGTCTTCGACGTCCAGGCGGCGATGGCGCCCACCAGGAACGATCCTTCCTGCTCGCGGAACACCAGCGACGCCACGTTGTCCACGCCGTCCAGGCGTCCGTCCACCAGGATGAAGTGCACGTCGGGGAACTCGGCGGCCACCGCGCCGATGGCGTCCGTGAACAGGAAGCCCACGCCGATCACCACGTCGTAGCCGCGGGACGCCAGGCGGCGCAGACCCACCTCGCGATCCGCGTCCTGTCCCGGCTCGAAGTCCGACAGCTGCAGCGGGATCTCGGCGGCGACCCGTTGAACGCCTTCGTACGCGGAGTCGTTGAACGACTTGTCGCCCTTGCCGCCCACGTCGAACACGAGACCCACGCGGAACGGTTTCTCCCCGTCGCCCTTGGAATCGCCGGCGCCGCCACCGCAGCCGGCCAGCCCGATTCCCACCACGATCGCCAAGATCCACACGGCCGCACCGCTTCGAGCGTTCCCTCTGGTCATGCCCTGTCTCCCGCGTTCGTGGAAGTGCTCTGCGCATCGTACCCGTGTTGGCCCGCCCGATCGAGGACGGAGCGGATCTGTGCGTTCGCGTCCGTGACCACATCGTCGCGGTCCAGCGAGCGAACCACGCCGTCCCGGACCAGCACCTCCCCGGCCACCAGGACATGCCGCACGTCCGAAGCCTGCGCCGAGTAGACCAGCGCCGTCACGGGGTCGTGGACGGGCGAAGCGTGCGGAGTGTCCAGGTCCACGGCCACGATGTCCGCGTCCCAACCCGGTTCCAGCTGTCCCACCGAGTCCCCCCAGCCCAGCGCCTCGGCACCCGACCGGGTCATGGTGGTCAGGATCTCCGCCGCCGACACGGAGCCCGGACCGCTGCGGGTCTGGGCCAGCAGGGCGGCGGTTCGCATCTCCGCAAACCCGTCCAGGCGGTTGTTCGCGGGGGCTCCGTCGCATCCGATCGAGACGTGCACGCCGGCGTCCCGCAGTCGTCGGAACTCCGCGATCCCGGAACCGAGCTTGAGATTCGTGTGCGGGCAGTGCAGCGCGCGCGCTCCGGACGTGGCCAGCGCGCCCACCTCGGAGTCGCTCAACCAGACGCAGTGGGCCAGCAGCGTGCCCGGCCCGAGAAACCCGATGTCCTCGAAGTACTCGATGTTCCGGCGGCCCTTGATCTCCGCCACGATGCGCGTCTCGTCCTCGTTCTCGGACGCGTGCGTGTGGAGCAGGTACTTGCCCTTGGCCAGCTTCACGACCTCGTCGAACAGGACGTCCGAGCACGAGAGCACGAAGCGCGGCGCGAACGCATAGCGCAGCCGCCCGTCCGCGGCGCCATCCCAGCGCTCCGCCAGATCGAAGCTGTGGCGCAGCGAGTCCAGCGTGGTCTCCAGCAGACCGACGGGAACCCCCTCGCCCTCGTCCATCATCGCCTTGCCGCTGGCCGCGCGGATCCCGGACTCGCGCAGCACCTCGAACACGTGCTCGTGGTGGTGCGTGGTCCCCATGTCGAGGATCGTGGTGGTCCCGCCGGCCAGCAGTTCATGCACGGACAGGCGGGCCGACGCGCGCAGGCTGTCCGGATCGTGGGACGCCTCCAGCGGCCAGACCCGCGAACGCAGCCACGGCAGCAACGGCAGATCCTCGGCGAGTCCGCGAAAGAGCGTCTGGCAGAGATGGACGTGGGTCTGGACCAACCCGGGAATCAGGGTCAGGCCGCGGACATCCAGGACGCGGGCCCCGTCGGCCGAGGCGGACAGGTCGCCGCCCACCGCCGCGATGCGTCCGGCCCGCACCAGCAGATCGCCGGACGACTGCTCCCAGTCGGGTCCGCCTTGCAGGATCCGAGCCGCTCCCCGAAGGAGAACATCGTCAGGCATCAGCGTCCGCCACGAACCGCGTGCCCGCGCGCCCCTCCAGGGCACCGGTCACGTTCTCCGGCGACGTGATGACCGCGAGCCCGCCGGTGGCCGCCACGAACTCCACG